>CALQZZ010000042.1 GCA_943350065.1 Candidatus Nomurabacteria bacterium | reverse complement strand
GCGAATACTGATCCTTATACGGACCATGGAGTTTTTCAAATATCTTCTGGTGTAGACAATAAAAGGGTAAAAGAAGTTATTTCTACTATTTTAGTAGAATGCGAAAAATTGAAAAATGAACTTGTACCTGAAAAAGAATTGGCCAAAGTAAAAGAAATGTTTACAGCCGGAATGAAGATGGGGCTTGAAGCTACAGACGATGTTGCTAATTTCTACGGGGGACAAGAAATAATGGTAAAAAAGATTGAAAGTGCTGAAGATAAAGCAAAGAAAATAAAAGCTGTGACATCAAAACAAATCCAAGCAATGGCAAAACAAATATTTCAAAACAATAAGCTCAATCTAGCTCTGATTGGTCCATTTAAAGAGGCTGAAGAATTTTTACCTATTTTGAAAATTTAGTGCTTTTAGTGCTATAATATTCTCATGCAAGAAAATAACAAAAGTATGGCTATTTCTATTACTACCAGCACGATGATTCGTGCCGTTTTGGTCCTTTTAGGATTCTTTTTACTATATTATTTACGAGACTTAGTGCTTGTGATTTTTACATCTATTGTCATCGCTTCATTCCTGGAATCAGCTAGTAGTCGTTTTAAAAAAATTGGTATTGGAAGGGTTTTTGGTGTAGTTTTGATTTATGTTTTTGGTCTAACATTCTTAGCTGGTGTATTCTATCTTTTTGCTCCACTACTTATTACAGAGATATATAATTTCTCAACCTTGCTTGCAAATTATCTTCCTGACTCAAATATTATAAATTTCTTCCAAAATAGTGCTTTTTCTGGAGCTAAAGATCTTGTAGCTAATCTTCAAAATAATATTTCTATTAGTACACTGCTTGAAACCTCAAAAGCTTTTGTTTCTAATCTTTCTGGTGGATTCTTTAGTACACTGTCTTCTGCTTTTGGTAGTATCTTTAATTTGATATTAATTGTAATTATTTCTTTTTATCTTTCAATTCAAGAAAAGGGTATTGAAATTTTTTTACGTATCGTTGTTCCTCAGCGTCATGAAGATTATGCTGTCGATCTTTGGGAGCGTGTCCGCAGAAAAATTGCTTTATGGGTAAAAGGACAAATGATGCTCGGTCTCATAATTGGTATTTTGGTCTACTTAGTGCTTTCTATTATTGGAATTCAATACGCTTTGTTGCTAGCAGTGATTACTGGAATGTTTGAACTTATTCCATATGGTCTAGTCGTTTCTATGGTGCCTGCTATTGGCCTTGGGTTCCTCTCTAGTGGCTTCTCTGGGGCTTTGATGGTAGGTGGTGCCTATTTCATTATTCACCAATTTGAAGCCTATTTATTGGCTCCATTGATCGTCAAACGTGTAACTGGACTTTCTCCACTTATCGTTATTTTAGCTATTTTAATTGGTTATGACTTGGCTGGTCTTTGGGGTGTGATTTTGGCTATTCCAGCAGCAGTATTCACAATGGAATTATTGAATGATATTGAAAAGAAAAAAATATTTACCAAAGAACAAAAAGAATTGAAAGAAAATGAAGAATCAAAATAGTTTTTACATTACTACAACACTTCCATATGTAAATGCAGAACCTCATGTAGGTTTCGCTATGGAAATAATTCGAGCTGATGTCGTTGCACGTTATAAAAAGTTGCAAGGTTTTGATGTGTTTTTTAATACTGGTACAGATGAACATGGCCAAAAACTTTTTACTGCTGCAGAAAAAGAGGGGAAGGATGTGCAAAAGTATGTAGATGAGTACGCAGAAAAATTTAAAGGTTTGATAAATCTTTTAGGAATATCAAATGATATTAATTTTATTCGCACTACAGACGAACACCATGTAAAAGCTGCTCAAGAATTTTGGAAACGTTGTTTAAATAATGGATATATTTATAAAAAGACTTACCAATCAAAGTATTGTGTTGGTTGTGAATTAAATAAAACAGATTCAGAATTGGACGATAAGGGTCAGTGTCCAATACATCCAGGAAAAGATTTAGAATTAATAGATGAAGAAAATTACTTTTTTAAATTTTCAGCATTCCAAAAACCACTGTTAGATTTTTATGAAAAAAACCAGAATTTTGTTATTCCAGATTTTCGTTTTCATGAAATAAAATCTTTTGTATCTATGGGATTAGAAGATTTTTCAATTTCTCGATTGAAATCTAAAATGTCTTGGGGTGTGCCTGTTCCTGATGATGATAATCATGTTATGTATGTTTGGTTTGATGCGCTTGTAAATTATATTTCTACTCTTGGCTGGCCAGAAAATAATGAAAACTTTGAAAAATTTTGGGTAAATGGAAATCCTACACAATACTGTGGTAAAGATAATCTCCGTCAACAATCAGCGATGTGGCAAGCGATGCTTATGGCTGCGGATTTGCCGAATTCTAAACAAATAATTATTAATGGATTTTTGACAGGGGACGGAGGAATAAAAATGTCTAAGTCTATCGGTAATGTTGTAAATCCTTATGATGTTGTCGCTGAATACGGCACTGATTCATTACGTTTCTTTTTACTCTCTGAAGTCTCTTCTTTTGAAGATTCACCATTTACCATGGAACGTTTTAAGGAATCTTATAATTCTAAACTGGCGAATGGCTTGGGGAATTTAACTAGTCGTATTATGACAATGGCTGTTAATTATGATGTTAAATTACCTGAAGAATTTTTAAGTATGACCTATTTTTCAGAAAAAAATAACGAGATAGAATCTTTTGATATAAGTAAATACATTAACAATGTATGGATAAATATTAAACATTTAGATGAATACATACAAAAAGAAGAACCATTTAAAAAAATTAAAGTAAATGAAATAGAAGCGAAAGAGAATATAAAGTATTTATTGCACCATTTATACGGAGTAGCTCTTTCTTTAGAGCCATCTCTTCCTGAGACTTCAAAAAAAATTCAAGAATTAATTAAAGAAAATAAAAAACCAGAACAGCCATTATTCTTAAGAAAAGATTAATGAAGTACATAGATATACATTCACATTTGAATTTAGAACCACTCAAGGCTGATCACGAGGGGGTTATTATTCGTATGGTAGAAAATAATGTGAGTACTATAACTATCGGTGTGGATTATGAGACTTCAAAGGAAGCGATAGAAATAGCAGAAAAATATGATTTTATCTGGGCAGGAGTAGGACTTCATCCGACAGACAATACGAGTGAGGATTTTGATATTTCAAAATATGAAACATTGGCACAAAATTCAAAAGTAGTTTGTATTGGTGAATGTGGACTTGATTATTTTCGTGGAGCAGATGAAAGTACAAAAGAAAAACAAAAAGAATTATTCAAGAGACATATTGAAGTAGCGATAAAAGTAGGGAAGCCACTCATGATTCACGCACGTCCATCAAAAGGAAGCCAGGATGCATATGAAGATGCACTTGAAATTTTAGAAAGTTACAAAAAAGAACATAACAATTTGTTTGGAAATTTTCATTTTTTTGTCGGAGATATTACTATTGCGACACGAGCACTCGCTATCGGTTTCACAATGTCTTTTGATGGGCCGATTACTTTCACGAATGACTACGATGAAGTAATAAAATTTATACCAATGGAATCTATAATGTCTGAGACTGATGCTCCATTCGCTGCACCAGTGCCATATCGAGGTAAAACTTGTGAACCATATATGGTAAAGGAAGTAGTTAAAAAAATAGCTGAAATAAAAGGTTTAACTGAAGATGAGGTAGCAAATGCTATTATGACCAATGCAAAGCGAGTTTTTGGAATTTAACCCCTCTCTAAAATCTTCAAATTTTGGGGAGGGGGTAGGGGTGGGGTGTTTGACAAATAAGGTTTTTTTTGCTAATTTGTAAGGGTATGTTCGATATGGCGGTCATCCATATCGCATTTGCCACTTTATTATAAAGGCAATTGTCCACAATATACGTTAATTATAAATATTAAAAATGGAAGAAAACACAAAGAAAGTTATAAAAGAAGAAGGAGACGCTCGTGTTTACGAAGTCGGATATCTTCTTAGTAATGCTATCGAAGAAGGAGATGTAGCAGCAGAGTATGGTAATTTGAAAGAACTTGTTTCATCACTTGGTGGTGAAATCATTTCTGATGAAATGCCAAAAGATATAGAACTCGCTTATACAATCGAAAAAGTTATCGCAAACATTAAACACAAATTTAATAATGCATACTTCGGTTGGGTAAAATTTGCTATGGATCCTGAAAAAGTTTTAGAACTTAAAAAGAAGCTTGATCTCGATGTCAAAATAGTTCGTTTTTTAATTTTGAAAACTGTTCGTGAGAATACTATTGCGACAAAGAAATTTGCTCGTGCTACTGAAGGAGGAGCTGTCACAAAGAAATACACCCCAAAGGTTCGTGCAGAAGGGGAAGAAGCTCCAGAAATAAATAAAGAAGAAATCGATAAAGAAATCGATGCTATGATAGAAGCGTAATTTTAAACAAATAAAAAGTTAAAGTATTTATTATAAGGTAATTAAAATAATAAACATATGTATTTAAACAAAGCAATCGTTATAGGAAACCTTACAAGAGATCCAGAACTTAAGTCATTACCATCTGGAATAAAAGTTTGTTCATTTTCTCTCGCTACAAATCGTGTTTGGAAAGACAAAAATGGTGCAAAGCAAGAATCTGCTGATTACCACAATGTCGTAGTCTTCGGACGCCAAGCAGAGACAGTGGCTCAATACATGAAAAAGGGTAACTCAATTCTAGTAGAAGGTAGAATGCAAACACGAAGCTGGGATGATAAGGATGGTACAAAGAAGTATCGTACTGAAATCATAGCCGATAGGACTCAATTTGGGCCAAGAGGTACAGCGGGAGGAGCTACTGCTCCATCATCTGCATCAGGGACTCCAAAAGACCTATCTGCGCAGGCAGGAGAAGACACAGGCGGAATGATCGATTACCCTGAAGAAGATATAAATCCAGAAGACATTCCATTTTAGTCATTTTTAAAATTATTAAATAACACCCCACCCCCTAACCCCTCCCCAAAATTTTAAGATTTTAGATAGGGGAATAAGGAATAACAATATCATGAAACAAGATTACTTTTCATCAAACAATATAAAACACATCGACTACAAGGATACTGATATCTTGAAG
>CALQZZ010000041.1 GCA_943350065.1 Candidatus Nomurabacteria bacterium | reverse complement strand
TTTTATATTATAACATTAATATCTATTTATTTTCCACTGCTTCAGCTTCTTCTAGGTCTTGCTTGGCTTTCTTTATTGAAAGGATTTGAGAAGGATCTGAGGTAATGATTTGGTCTTCAGTATAAGAAGAAATAACCTTGATAGCTACGTGCTTTGTACCAGCAAAGAAGATACCTTCCCCTACTCCAGATTCAAGTAAAAGATATTTTTCTTCGTCTGTTAAGTTGAAAGTTTTTTGCAGAATATCAATAGTCGAAGGAGATTGTTTTAAGAGTATCTGAATTGAAGAGTTTGTCACGATCGGTACTCCGTATGGTGATTTCATAAAGTCTGCCGCATCCTGAGTAATTGTCGCAAGTCCAAGGAAGTATTTTCTGCCACGTTTTGCAATACTATACAAGAAAGAGGCAGTGTCTTCAGATTTCATCATCCACCAAGCCTCATCCACGACGAGCAATCTCTTTTTTAAATTTTTACGAACAGCATTCCATATATAATGAGTGACGATATACATCGCAATAGGTTTCAACTCGTCCTCCATATCACGCACAGAAAAAACAATAAATTTTTTATTGATATCGACATTACTTGGTTTGTTTAGAAATGTCGACCAAGAGCCACGAGTATATTTTACAAGTCTTTGAATGACGGATTCACTATTTTCCATTCCAGAAAGAACCATTTCAAAGTCTGAAAGTAGTGGTGGCTCAATATTAGAAAAATCAGACTCCGGTGTAATATCTTTGATAGCATAGGTTTCAGAAATAGCACGATCGACAAGTGAGTCTTCTTCTGGGGTCAAACCTCCTAGCATTAATCTAAATAATCCAACAAGGTTTATAATGTTTGATCGCAAGACGTCCTCGGCTGTTTCATCTTCACGGGGAATAGGTAGATCAAAAGGATTTATATGGTGATCAGAAGAAAGAGAAATATTAAAATATCTTCCACCGACAGCTTCAGCTAAATACTCATATTCCCTTTCAGGGTCGATGACGATGACATCAGTCTCAAACATGAGGGATCTAATAATTTCTAATTTTGTACAATAAGATTTTCCTGAACCAGATTTAGCAAAGGTTACAGAGTTGTAGTTCTCTAGGGAAAATCTATCAAAAATAACCATACTAGAATTGTGTCTATTTAAACCATAAAGAATTCCTTTGTCAGAAGTAAGGTCAAAAGAAACGAATGGAAAGATACTCGATAATGGTTCAGAATTCAATTTTTGGTGAACATTCAATAAGTCGTTACCCATCGGAATGACACTTTTAAAACCTTCATCTTGTTGGAATAAGGCTGGTTTTAGATAAATTAATTTTGACTCTAAAATAGATTTTATTTCACTTTCAATTTTGAAAAGTTCCAATTCATTGTCGGCATAGATTGTAATATAAAGACCAACATCAAACATTTTTTCTTGGGCTTGCATTAAGTTATCACGTAGACCTTCTAAATCTTGGTTTGCAGTGTCTAGCATTGGATCACGCACCATACCCTTCGCCTCCCTTTCATTAATCTGACTTTGAACTTCAGCCACCTTTTTTTGAAATTCTCTTAGAGCTAAAGAAGTATCTATTGGATGAATAAAAATTGAGACATCAAAAATTTTGTCGAGATTGATAATTGGTGAGAACCAATTATCTGTGAGAAATCTTGGATAAGAAATGACAAAGAAAGTACGAGCTATTTTATCACCAAGATTTAAAGATTTTGGTTCTACTTTTAAAGCAGATGGAGCGATAATGTCTTGCAATTCCATTGTCGCTGACTCATAAATTTCTTCAGGTAGCACAGCTAAAACAGATGCTCTGGTAGCATTTTGTGTCCCTTTATTTTTACCAAATAGTGAATCAAATATTGACATGTTTTTTTACTCTAATCTATTATACATTATTTTGCAGGCTCTCCTTGTCCTAAATCAATCTTCCCTTCTACTTCTCCTGGATTAAAAACTTTATAATATACTTCTACAACTTCTTCAGTACCGAGTTCGACTGATTTGATACCACATCTTGCAAGACCTTGCTCAATAATTCCGATTCTTTGATCAAGTTGAGATCTTTTTTCTTCAAAGTCAGCAGTCTTATCTTCTTTTTCTTGTTCTTTGGTTTTTTTAGAAAATAAATTATTAAAAAATCCTCCTCTTGGGCTTAGCTGGTTTGGTGTATATGGAACAACTATAAAGAAATTTTTGGTCATAATATTTGTCGTTTCAGTAAAATTTCTTATGAACTCCATATATTCTTTTGTTTGTATTTTAAGTAATGGTTCGGTTTGAACTTTAATTCTATTTTCCAATAAAAGAAGATAAGGTCGAATATCTAATTTTCTAGACTGAACAACAATTTGTATAGGAAAATCAATCGTATTTAAAAAAGATTGGAACTGCATAATCGTCGCCTTTTGTTCTTCAGCTGATTTTAAAGATAAATTTGTAGAATTGGCTAAAACCAAAGCTCGGAGTCCACCGTCTTTTAGAACCACGATTCCATCGCGGACTTCTTTGATTGGGACAAACTCTTGAGTTGCTTTTGCTTTTAATGCCATATATTTATTATTGTTTTTTAATATCTAAAACATCTAAGCTCCAGGCTAGATCTTTTAAACGACTTGTACCTAATTTATTTACTCTTTTCATTTCAGTTTGAACTTGCTCTTCTTTTTTTGTTGTAGCCTCAGCTTCTTTCTCTCCTGGTTTTTTCATTCTTCTTTTCCAAATATATAATTTATCACGAAATAAATAACTAAAAGCAGCTTCTAATACAAAAATAAAAGGTTTATTGTTTACTTTGTAAAAAGTTAGAGCTAATGAAAATCCTCCAATTATTAGTATTGGTAATGCGCCAACCCATAAAGGTGTCGTTCTATAAATAACAAAACAAAGACCACCTCCACCAATTAAGTATGCAAACTGTCGGAAAGTGAATGGTCCAAATATTTTGTCTTCAATATCTAAAAATTGTGGAACTTTGAATTGCATAGTTTTATTTTAGCACAAAAAACACTATTCATCTGGTGACATTCTATAAGGATCTACTTTTGGCAATTTTGGAGTAGCTGCTAGTGGTATTTGTCCTGAATTTTTTGTTAGATTGCTCATTGAGTATTCAGTAGTAGAACCTGGCATTTTTACAGTTTCAGATAATTTAGAAACTAGACTTGAGGGAAATATTTTTTCTTCTTTTACTGCTGGTGGTATTTTGCCAATCAAGCTTGGTTGCTCCACATCTTTTAGCATCTCATTTCTTGTCTCCCCTCCAGCATCAGAAGGTACAGCATTTCTTATTAAAACTGGATTCACAATTTCAATTCCAGCATGATTTAAAACAGAATTATCTTGAATACTAACTCCCTCTTCTTTATAAGGAGAGGGTTGGGGTGGGGTTGATTTAATTGGGTTTATTGTATTTACTACAGGTGTAAAAACTTTAAATGGAATATTCTCTACTCCTTTTAAATTGGAAGTTTCTTCTAAGCTAGGCTCTTCTCCTTTTGGAGTATTCATTAATTTTAATAAATCTCGAATTCTTAAAAAGATTTTTGTATTTATTTCATTAACTATTTGTGAACCTTTCATTGGGTTGACCCCTAATTCTTTTGTAAGTTCTGCCTCAAAATTCTTTGTAGGTGTTAATCCCATCATGACGAGAGTGGTCTCCAATTCTAGTGTTCCCATTTGGGGTATGGTTAATTGATTTGACTTCCCTATTTCAACTAAGGTATTTTGATAGTCTGAAGATAAAATAATTTCTTGAATACTCTCTGGTAGAGAATCAAATTTTTCCTTTATTGTTTTTTTTGTATTTTCATCCATATTTTTTTCTTGTCCCGCGTAGCTTTATGCGAAGCAGGATTTGTTATTTATAATTTGCTTTTTTATTCTTCTTTTTTTAGTTTTTTTATTTCAGCCAATATTGTAGCAGTATCATCTGGTGCCTTAGATTTTCTAAGTGCATTTACAAGCTCAGCATCAGATCTTTTTATTCCACCAGTGTATTTATCTTCAAAAATACGTTTTAATCCAAGCAATAAACCACCACCAACAATAGTAGGCGCAAGCAACACTCCTCCTGAACCAGCTCCTATTGCCAAGGTCGCTGCTCCACCATTAGCAGTAGTTACCATTTTCTTCATACCATTTTGCCATTCTTTAAAGAAGACACCCATAGCACTCTTGCTTCTGTCTAATTCATCACCATTAATCATGCTCAAGGTATAAGCCTTTCTTCTTGCAGAATTGATATCATTAGCATCTGGAACCATTTCTTCTGCAATTGATCCACCTTTAACTTTTTTATCTACTCCGTGAATACTTAAGTCCCCACCTTTAACGTATGCTTTTTTAAATTCTTCTTCCTCAAATTCAGTTCCAAGACCAAGTTTTTCATGCTCTTCTTTTGCTGTTTTCAAATCTTCTTGATATTCTTTTAATCGAAGATTATCATCTTTTGCGTCCTCTGCTTTTTTGTTTTGTATTGCTGCTGCTTCCCCACTAAGTTCATATGTTTTGAATCGCTTTTCTTCTTTTGCAATTGCCCTCTTTTCCTTTCCTTTATATCCATCTTCGGTGTTCTTCTTATCTAATCCCAATACACTTGTTCCCTTATTTAAATCAAGACCAGTTTGTTTAGCAGTAAAATCACCCACACCTGTTCTTCGGAAGTCGTAGCTTCTATTTGCTCTTCTGTTTGCAATTTCCAATCTCTTTTGAGCATCTTTATCTCCTCCGGCGGCTTTTGCT
The DNA here is from genome assembly GCA_943350065.1 of Candidatus Nomurabacteria bacterium. Classification (GTDB taxonomy): domain Bacteria; phylum Patescibacteriota; class Minisyncoccia; order Phycocordibacterales; family UBA9973; genus UBA9973. The sequence continues at coordinate 399 of CALQZZ010000041.1, read as the reverse complement.
TTTAATTCATCATCATTAGCAATACGTGCATTTCTTGCTCCGACTGTTTTTTGTAACATCATAGCAGCTCCACCCGTGACAGCTCCTGTAGCAAAACCTACAACCTTACCTCCAGCTTCATTGATAGCAGCTCCAATCTTTCCAGACCAGTCGACAGCGAGTTTTTTTGCTTGAATAAGAAGCATCATCATAATAAAGAAAGGAACTACTACTTTCATTATGGCACTGAGATTGTCTGTAGCATTTACGGCATCTTGATTGATCAAATGTAAATTCTGACCAAACAAAAGAATAATATAAAAGAAAAAGACAACGACAGGAGCTAAAAAGGCTTGTTTTAATAAATCATTTTTCCATTCATCCCAGCCTACACCAGGAATTTTGAATGGCAATGTCAAA
>CALQZZ010000040.1 GCA_943350065.1 Candidatus Nomurabacteria bacterium | reverse complement strand
AACTTCACGAGAAATATTTATCGTATCATAATTGAGATTTATTTTTTCTCCTGTTTCATTTTCTAATTTAAAAACTTTATCTTTATTATCAAAATAAATATTTACAGAGGCACGTGAAGCTTTTGGTAAAGTTTTTGAACCTTTAAAAATAAGGTCAACACCGGCCTTACCACGCATTGATTTAATAGATTGCTCTCCAAGTACGAAACGAAGTGATTCAACGACGTTTGATTTACCAGATCCATTTGGACCGACGACAGCAGTAATAGCACTCTCAAATTCTAAAGGAGTTTTCTTGGCAAAAGATTTGAAACCTAATAATTCAAGTGATTTTAATCGCATTATCATAAAAAATAAAAACTAATCTAACCAATTTTTAACTTTGAGAGCTTCGCCTGCTGCCTTTTGTTCGGCTTCTTGTTTTGATTTTCCTTTTCCTTCAGCTATCAAATCAACACCAAAATATATACCGACATTAAAATGTTTATCATGATCGGGTCCTGATTCACTCATGACCTTATAAGCTGGAGTCACATTAAAAAATTCTTGAGATTTTTCTTGGACGAGAGATTTTGCATCACGCCAAAGTTTTTTGTTAACTATTTCATCAGTATGTGGAAGTAATGATTCTGTGATAAACTTTTCTGCATTCTCATAGCCAGAGTCCATATAGACAGCACCCACATATGCTTCATAAGTATTTGCCAATATGTATTGTCTAGCCTTACCCATATCTTTTGACTCACCTTTTGATAACAAAAGATAATCATTCATTCCAGACTCTGAGGCTACTTCAGAAATAATAATTGCATTCACGAGAGCCGAGCGAAGAGCAGTGAGCTCCCCTTCATTATGAGATGGATATTTCCTATATAAATAATCTGTCACGACGAGCTCTAGAACAGCATCACCTAAAAATTCCAACCGTTCATTGTGAGACGAATTAGTATTTGTATTTTCATTAATATATGAACGATGTATAAAAGCCTGTTTTAATAAATCCTTGTCTTTAAAAATTATTCCTGTTTTTTTTTCGAATTCTGAAAAATTTATCATATTTTTTATTACTCTCCTTTACTGATAATTTCAACTGCTTTAGTTATCAGTGGGACGATATCATTATAAATTTTAAGCTCTGGAATCTCGGCCAATGTAAACCATCTTGCACCATCGAGCCCTCCTGAACTTTCGAGAATCAATTCTCGATACTCACTTTTAGCCAAGAAATAAGTAACCTTTTTTAAAATCTTACCATCGACAGGATGTGAGGCGACATATTCATTTTCTCCGAGCTTGGCGACGACTTCAATATCAAGACCGATTTCTTCTTTCAATTCACGAATAGTAGCCTCCTCATCAGTCTCACCAACCTCAACACCTCCTTTTGAGAGGGTCCAATAACCAAAAACATCATGAACAAAAGCCATATTGATTTGACCATCTCGGAAAGCATAGACGATAGCTCCAGCCTTTCTCTCGACAGGTAAAGTACTCTTGTCTACTGGCTCATTACTTTTCTTTTTCTTACTAACATCATCTTTGCCAGGTTCACCGATTTCTTTGTAGACAGCACCAAGAACTCCATTGATAAATTTACTAGAATTTTCTCCACCGAAAGTTTTTGCTAATTCAATAGACTCATTGATAGCGACTTTAGGTGGAACTTGAGTACGATCACCAAAAAGAAGCTCGGTCAAACCGATTCTTAAAATATTTCGATCTATAATAGAAATTTTATCAATCGGCCATTCAGGCGCAGCTTTTTGAATGATCTCATCGATCACTGTACGTTTTTCTAATATTTGTTCTGTGAGGGCAATAACAAAATCATCATCTTCTAGTCCAGGACCAAATTCTCGTAAATTACGTTCGAGTGATTCTTTTATTTCATTAGTTTTAGCACCGTTAAAATCCCACTCGAAAAGTGTTTGAAGGACTATTGATCTGGAAAGGTGCCTGTTTGCCATAAAATTAAATTTAAAATTATATAGCTCTAGGTTTTAAACCTAGGGCTTACTTACTTGCTGTCTTAGCCTTTGCTTTAGCTTGTTTCTTTTCTATCTTTTTAACCAAGTCTAAAACCTTTTTTCCATTATAAAAACCACAAGCTTTACAAACAGTGTGCGCCATCTTTAAAGCTGTACAATTTGTACACTTTACAAAGCTCTTTGATTTAAGAGCATGATGTGAACGTCTGTTCGCTGTATGTGATTTTGTATGTCTCATTCGTACTACCATAATGGTTATATAGTATCATAATCAATAAAAAATGCAAATTAAAAAACACAAGACACTTTTTCGATATTATCGAATAGTTATCTTGTGTTTGTCGTTACTACAGCATATCAGCTACAGTAATCTCTTTTGAGATTTGCTTTCTTTCAAAAGATGCTTTTAAAGCATCATAATGAGAAGAAATAATTTTCTGACAATTACTAACCCCTTTAGTTAGTAACTCTTCTACGCAGACCCATGCAGCACCTTCTACGTCCCTATCTGGGGAAATGAATTTTTTATCACCCTTAAGGGGTAAAATATATTCTTCTCCGAAGAACCAATTCTTGTGCACAGCAGTAGTACCGTCTGTTTCGTATTTAGCCGGTTGAAGATGATAGAATAAATGCTTAATTTTAAAAACATAGATTCCTGTCTCTTCTAACTGCTCACGAATTGCTCCATATTCCTGCTGAGTACGAGGAGTACCCTTTTCAATAAGTTTTTTTTCAAAGTAACAAATTACTGAAATTTGCTCTTCTGAAAAGAGAGCTAAGGTCAGCCAATCTCTCAACTTTGAATTCCACTCAACAGGATTACTGTCATACTTTTCTTCCATACCTCCAGGTATTTTAATTTGGATAACCTTTGGTGGAAATTTTGAACGATCACGAACTATTCGTGTTTCATAAAAACCTACTGTTCTTGAAATAACGCAGGCATTGTAATTTAGCGGTTTTGCCATTTCCTTATATATTTAAAGGATTTATTTTTTTGTCAGAGATCTTCGGCGATTTCCAGACTATCGATTATAGTGTATCATATCTAAATTTAAATGTCAAGTAGATAAAATAGCCTTAAAAATGCTAATATATAAGGATATATGAAAGAACAATTACACAATATAAGGCATTCGTTGGCTCACCTTTTGGCAGCCGCTATTTTAGAGCTTTACCCAGACACAAAAAATACTATCGGTCCGGCTATCGATGACGGCTTTTATTACGACTTTGAATTCTCCTCCCCTATCTCAGATAAGGACTTACCAAAAATTGAAAAGAAAATGAAGGAAATTTTGAAAACTTGGAAAGGTTTTGAGGGTGTCAAAAAAGATGGTTTTGAAGCTAAAGAAGTTTTCAAAAATAATGAATACAAAATAGAATTAATAGAAGAGATAGTAAATAAAGGTGATCAAATTACTTTTTATACTGCTGGTAATTTTACTGACCTTTGCCGTGGTGGGCACGTAGAAGATACTAAAGAAATAAATCCCAATAGTTTCAAGCTCGACCGTATCGCTGGTGCTTACTGGCGTGGAGACGAGAAGAATAAAATGCTGACTCGTATTTATGGCTTGGCTTTTGAAACAAAAGAAGAGCTCGAAGCTTATATTACTCAACGTGAAGAAGCTAAAAAAAGAGACCATAAAGTCATAGGCCCACAAATGAAACTCTTTACAATTTCACCGCTTGTCGGCCCGGGGCTTCCTCTAATGCAACCAAAAGGAATGGTTATCCGAAAAGAAATTGAAGACTATCTTTGGAAACTACATTCTAAAAAAGGATATTTACGTGTTTGGACTCCACACATAGCAAAGCTTGCACTTTATGAAACATCAGGACATGCTGTAAAATTTGGTGATGAACTTTTTAAAGTTCAAGGTAAAGAAGATAGCTTTATTTTAAAACCTATGAATTGTCCTCACCATATGCAAATCTTTGCAGACAACCAATTCTCTTATCGTAATATGCCAATACGATATTTTGAACCAGCGACAGTCTATCGTGATGAGAAATCTGGACAATTAGGAGGATTGACTCGTGTACGATCTATCACTCAAGATGATGGACATCTTTTCTGTACTAGTGATCAAATCGGAGATGAGATAAAAACAATTGTTGGTATTATTAAAGAATTTTATACTACAATGGGTCTAATTGATGGATATTGGGTACGACTCTCTTTGCGTGGAGATGATAAAACAAAATATTTAGGTTCTGATGATGTCTGGGTCAAAGCAGAATCAGCTTTGACAAAAGTTTGTATCGAAGAGAACCTTCCTTATAAACCAGCAAAAGATGAAGCGGCTTTTTACGGACCAAAATTAGACTTCATGTTTAAAGATGCTATCGGACGTGAGTGGCAACTAGCAACAATACAATGTGATTTCAATCTTCCTGAAAGATTCGATTTAAGTTTTGTGAATAACGAAGGCAAAAAAGAACGCCCAGTTGTTATTCATCGTGCCATCTCTGGTTCACTCGAAAGATTTATGGGTGTGATGATCGAGCATACTGCTGGTAATTTCCCTCTTTGGCTCTCTCCTGCCCAAGTCACCATTATTCCAATCTCTGCAGAAAATCATGGAAATTATGCCAAGACTGTTTTTGATTTATTCCAAAATAGTGATGTTAGAGTCGAACTCGATGATTCAAATGAAAGTCTCGGCAAAAGAATTCGTAATGCTAAGACAAACAAAACACCTTATGTCATCGTCATTGGTGATAAAGAAAAGGATGCCAACACTCTGACTATCGAAAAACGAGATAATACAAAAATAGAAAATATCTCTCCAGAAGAATTCTTAAATCAAACTTTAGAGAAAATAAATTCAAAATCTTTAGAACTATAGCAAACAAAAAATCGAGGCTAACCCTCGATTTTTTGTTTGCTATTTATTTTAATGGTTGTATAATCAGCAAAGAAAATACTTATTTAAAAATATAAAGATCATGAAAAAGGTACTTAAGAAAAGAAAAGAGAAAACTTTAATAGAAGCCACAGTTCTTTATTTAAAGGTCAAAAAAACAAATAAAATTTGGCTCAGCATTAAAGCTGACAAAATTGGCAAAGGTTGCTGGAACGGCTTAGGAGGTGGAATTAAAAAAGGAGAAACTCAAAAAAAAACAGCTACCAGAGAAGCCAAAGAAGAAGGTAAGGTAAAAGTCTTACAGAAGAATTTGGTAAAAGTAGCTATTATTGATTTTCATAATACAAAAAGTGATAATACTACTTTTGTATGCCGAGTTCATTTTTATATTACAGAAAAATGGAAAGGTAAAATCAAAGAAACTAAAGAGATGCTAAAACCGACATTATTCCATATTCACGACTTACCATTAAAAAAAATGATGCCTGCTGATAAGCTATTCCTGCCAATACTTTTAGATGGTAAAAAAATTGAAGCGACTTTTCATTATGGTCCATTTCAAAAGAAATTAATAGGAGAACCTATAATAAAAATAGTTAATTTTCTTGTTTAAGTTAATCACCCTCCGGGGTGATTTTT
>CALQZZ010000039.1 GCA_943350065.1 Candidatus Nomurabacteria bacterium | reverse complement strand
GTAGAGACGTGTCTCCGGTAAAGTTTTCCATTTCAGCTAAGACTAAAATCAAAGAAAGCAATTCATCGACACCAGTGCCGACTTTTGCAGATACCAATACAAATGGAGTTTGTCCTCCAAAGTTTTCAAGATATATTTCGTGTTCAGCTAAGTTTATTTTTGTACGTTCAATATCAGCTCCTGGTTTGTCTATTTTATTGATAGCGACAATACAAGGTGTATTACTTTCTACTATTGTTTTATAAGCTTCGATAGTTTGAGGTTTTACTCCGTCTTCAGCTGAAACCATAAGAATTGCAATGTCTGCGATTTTAGCCCCACGTTCACGCATTTTAGAAAAAGCTTCATGTCCAGGAGTATCGAGAAAAGTTATTTTTTTATCTTTCCCATTTTCGTCTTTATGAATTACTTCATAAGCAGAAATGTGTTGAGTAATACCTCCAGCTTCACGGTCGACAATATTTGTCTTGCGAATATAATCTAGCAAGGTTGATTTACCATGGTCGATATGACCCATCACTGCGACCACTGGAGGTCTCTCTATTAGATTGTTTTTTTTATTTTCCATTATATTGTGTATTCCATCCCGGCGCCCCTCGCCTTTATAAGGAGAGGGGTTGGGGGTGAGGTCATTTTATTTCGGCTTTCATTAAAGCTTCTTTTTCTTCAGTACTCAATTCATATTCTGATTTTCCATTTTTAATTGGTTTTGCAAAGACACTCATTCTTTCACGTGAATATAAACTAGATATAACTACACCATCGTTTTCTTCATTTAGTAATCCAATAGCGAAACTTTGGTTTGAACCTTGGTCAGGGAATGGGTTAAAGCGAACTGTTTCAAGTCCACGGATACTTTGTTTTAGTTTTTTGTTTATTACTGCTATTTCTTCTTCTATACTTACTTTAGCTTCTTTTAATTTTTTTATATCTTCTGATAAAAGATAGATAGTGTCTTCTAAATCTTTAGCCTTTTTACCCATAAAAAAATGAGCTAAACGCTTTTCTGTTTTGACTATCCAAAAGAGCATCGCCAATAGGCCAAGTCCAGTTAAAACAAAAAAAGCCAAGAAAACAATATTGTCGAGCTTTATATTCATATAATTTAATATATACTATATAAGTGTTAAAATCAACCAAAAAACTTAATAAAATATACTTAGATTACGCTTCAGCCACTCCTATGGATGTAAATGTTTTAAAAGTACTCACTAAAGCCTTGAAGGAAAATTTTGCTAATGCTAGTGCTATTCATGATATGGCTGTCAAAAATAAGAAAGTTCTTGATAATGCCCGTAAGGATGTGGCGCGTTTTTTTGATGCTCATAGTAATGAAATCTTTTTTACGAGTGGATCTACTGAAAGTAACAATATTGTAATTCAAAATTTTAAAAATATAGTTACGACAAATATAGAACATGCTTCAGTATTGGAACCTGCTCGTTTAGTGAACACTACTTTTGTCGGAGTTGAGACAGATGGAATAGTAGATCCGAAGAAAATAAAAAAAGCACTGACCTTGGAAACAGAATTAGTTTCTGTAATGTGTGCGAATAATGAAATTGGAACAATACAGCCAATAAAAGAAATAGTGAAAGAAATTCGTCATTTTAATAAAACAAATAATACAAAAATTTTATTCCATACTGATGCGACACAAGCAGTGAATTATTTAGATCTGAATGTTGAAAGACTCGGTATAGACCTTATGTCTTTTAATGCTGGAAAAATTTATGGACCAAAGGGGATAGGGGCTTTGTATGTTCGTCGCCGTACTCCGATTAAAAAAATAATTTTTGGTGGAGATCAAGAAAATGGAATGCGTGCCGGGACAGAAAATCTACCAGCTATTTTAGCTTTTGTTGAAGCCTTGAAAATTACAGAAAAAATAAAAGATAAAGAGGTCAAAAGATTAAAGAAATTACAAGAATATTTTATAAAGAAATTAAAAACTTTAGATAAAAATATTATTTTAAACGGTGATATAGAAAATAGGTTACCAAATAACATAAATATCACTATTCCTAAGATACCGAGTGATTTGCTAGTGATAGAGCTTTCAGCTAGAGGGGTAATGGTGTCTGCGAAAAGTGCTTGTAAATCAGGAGATGAAAAAGCTTCACATGTTATTCAAGCCATTCGTGAGTCTGAGCAAGGGGGGTCCTTACTCAATAAAGAAGTTGACGGATCAATACGTTTTTCTATGGGACGTGAGACTACAAAACAAGACATTGATTATACTTTAAAGTCTCTTTCTCAAATTTTGTCTAAATTAAAAAAGTGGTATACTTAGGTTATGGAAATGAAAGAATTAAACAAATCGCAACTTATATTATTAGCTCTGCTAATTTCTTTTGTGACGTCTATCGCCACAGGTATTTCGACTGTGACTTTGATGCAACAAGCACCACCATCTATCACTACTCCAATACAAAAAATAATCAGACAAACTGTTGAAAAAATTGTTCCATCTGATACAAAAGGTGATGCGCTTACAGCTGATCAACAAAAATTACTTGAAAACTTAAAAGCCATCCAACCTCTTACTGTCTCTTTGTTCTTAAAAGGAGATGCTGTAAAGAAGATTGATGACAAGATTTTAGGCACAGGATTATTTTTAGGTAATGATAAGGTTGTTATTTCTTCTGTTATATCTCAACCAAAAGACGGGGAAGTATACATCGTAAAAAGTGTTTTAGGAGAACAAAAAATTTCAAAGATTATAGCTGATAAAGATTTCACCGTCGTCGAGCTTGCCCCAGTCGTCGCTACACCTACACCAGATACTACAACTACTGGCACTACTCCAGCCATTCCTACAGTTCAGTAATTTTACTTATTAATTTTTAATGTTATTGTATAAATATGCCACCACTAAATAGATTTACAACTAAAGCTAAAGAAGCTATTAAAAAAGCGCACGAACTCGCTATTGAACGTGGGCAAAATCACGTATCTGCTATGCATTTACTTTCAGCACTTCTTTTACAAGAAGAAAGTATTGTTCTTTCCATTTTAGATAAAATGGAAATTGATACAATGCTTTTGACCGACTCTGTTTTAGAAGCGATTGAAATTCCTGAAACTCGCTCGACTCTTTCGCCTGCATATCAAATATATTTGACTCCTGATATGGCGACAGCACTTGAGCAATCTGCAAAAACTGCGGAAACAATGAAAGATGAATTTGTATCTACAGAACATCTTTTTATTTCTTTACTTGAAATACAAAGTGATACACATGAAATGCTGACTCGTTTTAAAATCTTCAAAGAAAATGTCGTAAAAATATTAGAAGATCTTCGTTTGCAAGGCCATGACAATGCTTCCACTCCAAAGAAAAATAAATTAATTACAAAATATACTCGCAACCTTACAAAGCTCGCTCGCGAAGATAAGCTTGATCCTGTCATTGGTCGTGATACAGAAATAATGCGTATAATGCAAATACTTTCTCGTCGTACAAAAAATAATCCTATTTTAATAGGTGAAGCTGGTACAGGAAAAACCGCTGTCGTCGAAGGTCTAGCAAATAGAATAGCGAAGGGTGATGTCTCTGAATCACTTCGTGATAAAGAAATTGTCTCTCTAGATCTCGGCTCTATGATTGCGGGCACAAAATACCGTGGAGAATTTGAAGAACGTTTGAATGGTTTGATGAAAGAAATAGAAAGAGCCGAAGGAAAAATAATTCTTTTTATTGATGAAATACATACTATCGTCGGAGCAGGTGGAGCCGAAGGGACTCTTGATGCTTCCAATATGCTAAAGCCTGCACTTTCTCGTGGAGAACTTCGGGCTATCGGTGCGACAACTTTGAAAGAATATCAAAAACATATTGAAAAAGATCCTGCATTGGCTCGTCGTTTTCAGCCTGTCTATGTCGATGAACCAAATATCGAAGATGCAATTACAATTCTTCGTGGGCTCAAAGAGCGTTATGAACTTTTTCATGGTGTCCGAATTACCGATGATGCAATTTTGTCTGCTGTGAATTTAAGTGCACGATATATCACAAATAGATTTCTACCAGACAAGGCTATCGATCTTATAGACGAAGCTTCTTCGTCTTTAAAAATTGCTATTGAAAACAAACCAAAAGAACTCGAAGATGCACATAGAAAAATAATGCGTTTGGAAATTGAAAAAGAAGCTTTGAAAAAAGAGACTGATGCCAAAAGTCGTGTAAAAGAAATTGATAATGCTATTGGTAATTTACAAGAGAAAACAAAAGAACTCGAACTTAAATGGAAAAATGAGAAGTCTACAGTCTTAGAGATTCGTTCGATTAAAAAAGAATTGGAAACTCTTCGTGTGGAAGCTGAAAATGCAGAAATGCGTGCCGATCTTGCCTTGGCTGCAGAAATTCGTTATGGAAAAATTCCTGAATTGAAAAAGGAATTGGAAAGTAAATTACTTCGTTTAAAGAAATTACAAAAGTCTCGCCGAATCTTGAAAGAAGAAATTACAGCGGAAGACATTGCCGAAGTTGTAGCTCGCTGGACTGGAATTCCACTTACAAAAATGATGGAAGAAGAACGTGCAAAACTCGCCCGAATGGAGGAAGAATTGGCTAAACGCGTTATTGGTCAAAAGGAGGCTATTACTCGTGTGGCAGACGTTATACGCCGTTCTCGTGCTGGTATTTCAGACCCAAATAGACCAATCGGTTCATTTATATTCCTCGGTCCTACGGGTGTCGGAAAAACAGAGCTTACGAAGTCTTTAGCTCAATTTATGTTCAATGATGATCGCGCACTTATTCGTGTCGATATGTCTGAATTTATGGAACGCCATAGTGTCTCAAAACTTATTGGTTCACCACCAGGATATGTCGGCTATGAAGAAGCCGGACAGCTGACAGAATCAGTCCGTCATCGCCCTTATGCTGTAATTCTTTTTGATGAAATTGAAAAAGCTCATCCAGAAGTTTTCAATATGCTTTTACAGGTTCTCGATGAAGGACGCCTGACAGATGGAAAAGGAAGAATTGTAAATTTCAAAAATACAATTATTATTTTGACTTCAAACATTGGCTCACAATTTGTAGAGAAAATGGAATCAATTGGTTTCTCAAATAATTCTGCTATTGAAAATTATTCTCAAACAAAAGATAAAGTAATGGAAAGTTTGAAAGATCATTTTTCTCCAGAATTTTTGAATCGTCTAGATGAGATAATTGTCTTTGATGTTCTTTCTCCAGAAGCTATCCGTGAAATTGTAAACTTGAGAATCCAGGTTGTCGTCGAAAGATTAAAAGTAAAAGAAATTAGTTTTGAAATTTCTGAACAAGCTTTGGATTACTTGGCAAAAGAAGGTTACGATCCACATTTCGGTGCTCGCCCTATAAATAGACTGATTCAAACTAAAATCCTTAATCCTGTAGCTTCATATATTATTTCCAAGGGTACAAAGAAAGGGGATAAAGTATATGTCACAATGAAAAATAATGAGCTTAATATTGAAACTAAAAAAGATAAAATAAAAAGCCCATTTGTCTCAAAAGCTAAAGTAGAGAAAAATAAGTAATAAAAAGCC
>CALQZZ010000038.1 GCA_943350065.1 Candidatus Nomurabacteria bacterium | reverse complement strand
CTAAACAAGAAACACAAGGAGAAAGAAATTGGTACGCTATCCACACTTATGCTGGATACGAAAACGCTGTTTTGAGAAATTTAAAACAACGTATCGAATCTCTAGGTATGCAAGAAAAGATTTTTAATGTCATTGTACCGATTGAGAAAAAAGTAAAAATTAAAGGAAATAAACGTGTCGAAGTAGAAGAGAAAATTTATCCAGGATATGTACTAGTAGATATGATTGTGACTGACGACTCTTGGTATGTAGTCCGTAATACTCCTCGTGTCACAGGATTCGTCGGAGCAGGAGTAAATCCAGTTCCATTAAAAAAAGAAGAAGTTGATTATTTGTTTAAGAAAATGGACGCTGGTACTACAAAACACAATATTGATTTAGCGATAGATGAGACAGTAATGATAGTAGATGGTCCGTTTAAAGAATTGGAAGGTAAGGTAAATGCAATTGATCAAGAAAGAGGAAAAGTAAAAGTCTTAGTTTCAATGTTCGGTCGTGAAACTCCAGTCGAATTAGACTTCTTGCAAGTAAAAAAGATTTAATATAGTATAAAAATATATGGCAAAGAAAATAACAAAGAAAATTAAATTACAAATTATGGGTGGCCGAGCAACTCCTGCTCCTCCTCTTGGTCCCGCCCTTGGACAGGCTGGTATAAACATTGGTGATTTCGTTACCAAATTTAATGCCGCTACATCAAAGATGATGGGCGAAAAGGTAGGATGTATTGTGTCTGTTTACGAAGATCGTACTTATGATTTCGTTATTAAGACTCCTCCTGCTACAGACCTTATCCTTAAGGCTGCCGGTGTAGAAAAAGGTTCAGGAAAGCCTAATACAGCTAAAGTCGGAAAGATTACTCGTGCTCAAGCACTAGAAATCGGAAAGAAAAAAGCTGTTGACCTTAATGCTAAAGACGATGAAGGATTGATCGCTATCATCGCAGGATCAGCTCGATCTGCTGGTATCGAAGTAAAAGGTTAATACTAAAATTTAAAAGAGCCCCGCCGTAAGGCGGGGCTCTTTACTTTTTGTGTTTGAAATGGTAATTTAAAAATGAATTCATTGTTAAACTAAATAAATTTTTAAAATGGAACTTATAAAAAGTATTGCATTTGATGCAGACGATACTATTATCTATACGTTAGAAATGTTGAATGATTTTTACAATGCTAAATATAATAAAAAATTTAGCATTGAGGACTATACTTCATACGATTTGTATAAAATATGGGGAGTTAGTTGTGAACAAACAGTAGAAGATATTCGTATGTTTTATGACAGTGAATTTTATGGGAAAATTAAAACAACTACAGGTGCTCATGAAGCAGTAAGTTACTTGTCTAAAAAATATGATCTTCATATTGTTACTTCACGAAGTAAAGATGCAGAAGAATATCTTAACTTTACTTTATCAAAATTATTTTTGCCAGATCATTTTTTGGATATACACTCGATAGGTTATGGGCCGGATTCATCTATGTGTAAATGGGAGAAGTGTAAAGAAATAAATACACCAATACTTATAGATGACCATCATGGACATTTGATTTCTGCAGCAGAACAAGGAATGCACGGAATATTAATTCCAGCACCTTGGAATAAAAACATTACAGATCTACCAAAGGAAATTTTTCGTGTGAGAAATTTAAGTGAAGCAGTAGAGGTAATTGAAAAGAACCAAAAAATAATTTGGAAATAATAAAAAGAGCCCTAGCATTAGGGCTCTTTTCTTTTACTTTTATTGTTGTATACTTTGCATATGTCAGAAAACTATAAAAGACCATCTTGGGACGAATACTTTTTGGAAATAATGGACACAGTAGCCAAGAGGGCTAGCTGTGATAGGGGACGTTCTGGTTGTGTCATTGTCAAAGATAATAGAATCCTCGCTACTGGTTATGTCGGTGCTCCGGCAGGAGTAAAAAGCTGTGATGATGCAGGACATGAAATGCATACCGTAATTCATTCAGATGGTACTCAAACACAGCATTGTATTCGTACAGCTCATAATGAACAAAATGCTATTGTGCATGCTGCTCGTACCGGCGTCGCACTTTTAGGTGGAACAATGTATTGTTATATGACTCCTTGTTATGCTTGTGCAAAGATGATTATTAATTCTGGGATTGTCAGAGTAGTAGCCAAGAAAGATTATCATGCTGGAGAAAGATCAAAAGAAATCTTTAAAGAAGCCGGAGTAAAATATGAACTTATAAATAATGAAGTCGAAAAATATACTAATCAATAATTAAATTTTATGTCTGTTGATCTAAAAGAATTACAAAAAGAGGTGATGAGGAATAAGATTGAAAAAGGTTTCAATACTACTGATGTAGCGTTGGAGTTTTGTCGAGCTCACGAAGAACTCTCTGAAGCTTTTTCAAAGTTTAATAAAAACCAAGACGGAGTAGCAGAAGAGTTTGCAGATGTGGCTGTATTTTTACTCGGTATGTGTGAAATACTCGGCTATGATTTAGAAAAAGAATTGGTTCGAAAAATTGAAATAAATAAAAATCGTAAATATAAAAAAGCCAAATCTCCAGACGGCAAAGATATTTTTATAAGAGAGAAGACAGATATAGATCCATAAATAATAAAAGGCCCCTTGTGGGGCCTTTTTTGATTAAAATCTTTCGTATTCTACAAATGAATACGGCTTCTCATTTTTTTCGTCAGCATCGTATCGTTCACGATTTGTTTCTCCAAAAACTATTGGAATAATTTCCGGGAAAAATGCATCAGCGTCTTTATCTGTTGCTTCTACATGAGTGATATATAGCTTGTCGGCAAAAGGAAATGCCTGTTTATATATTTCAGCTCCACCGATAACAAAGACTTCATCTTCACCCTCTCCTTTATAAGGAGAGGGCTGGGGTGAGGTTCTTAAGAGTTGAAATGCTTCTTCTATAGAATGGACTATGTCTACGTTGTCGCGTAGATAGTTCTTGTCTCTAGTTATCACAATATTTCTTCTGTTTGGTAATGCTTTACCTAAAGATTCAAAAGTCTTGCGACCCATGATTATTGGATGCCCTGAAGTAGTTTCTTGGAAATGTTTCAGGTCAGTCTTTAAACGCCATAGCAATTTATTATTTTTGCCGAGTTCGTTATTTTCACCTATAACTGCAATAATAGATATCTTCATAGTTTATACGGCTATTGGTGCTTTAATTATCGGATGAGGGTCATATCCAATAAGTTCAAAATCTTCAAATACAAAATCTTCTATATTTTTTACTTCAGGATTTATTTTCATTGTCGGCATACTACGAATTTCATTTTTACGTGAAATCTGAAGGTTCGCTTGTTCAAGGTGATTTGAATATAAATGTGTATCTCCACCAGTCCAAATAAATTCTCCGAGTTCAAGTCCAGTGACTTGTGCCATCATCATAGTAAGTAATGCATATGAAGCAATGTTGTATGGTACACCTAAAAAGGTGTCACAACTTCTTTGATATAACAGACAAGATAATTTATTTTCAGCTACATAAAACTGGAATATACAATGACATGGTGGAAGACCACTTACAGCCATTGCATCTAAGTCAGCAACATTCCATGCAGATACTATCATTCTTCGAGAATCAGGTTGTTTTTTTAATTGTTCAATGACAATTTTGATTTGATCGATATGTCCACCATTTGGTGTTGGCCAGTTTCTCCATTGGTAACCATAGATTGGTCCAAGGTCTCCGTTTTCTTTTGCAAAAACTTCATCAGTTTTTATTTTTTCTACATATTCTTTCAATCCAGTTTTCCATTCATCACTTTCTATCTTTGGTACAGGGATACCATTTTTCTTCAAATATGCTTTGTATGGCCATTCGTCCCAAATACCTACACCGTTATCAGCTAGATATTTTAAGTTAGTATCACCACGTAAGAACCAAATCAATTCATGAATGATTCCTTTCATGTGTACTTTTTTTGTTGTGAGAAGAGGGAAGCCATCTGCTAGATCGAATCGCATTTGATATCCGAAGACACTTTTTGTACCTGTTCCTGTACGATCAGTTTTTGTCGCACCACTTTGCAAGATATGTTCCAATAGTTTTAAATATTGGCTATCTACATGTTTTTCGTCTTTATTCATATTTTCCATTATATATCATTTTTTATGTTAAGGTAATTATTCTAATCTGATACTAACAGAATGAGATTCTTTGTAAATTTGACAAAATAAGCACAAAATGCTATTCTTTTACTATCACTCTCATCTATTAAATAACGAGACTGAAACCTGTGGAAATCAATTATGACTTTTGTGTCGTGCGATTGGTTACCATGACACAAAAATTATATGATAAAAACACGCAGTTTCGCGCGTCCGGCTTCAGCCCGACCGCACACTTCTGCTCGCCCAGCTCATGCTGGAGCAAGTAGACCAACACATACAGCTAGTAAACCATCTTTTGGAGCTCCTGTCCGCCACGCTACACATAGTGTTAGCGGCGGAAGACCTCATTCTGCTCCATCTGGAGGCCGAGCTTTTGGTAGTAATAGACCAAGCTTTAAAGGCCGAAGTAATTTCGGTGCTAAAAGAGGCGGAGGTGGTGGAGGTAAAAAAAGATTTGGAGGAGAAAGAATTGATTTTTCTCGCTTCATTAAAAAGGCTGTCAAAATAGAAGAAAAGCCATATGTTTCAAAACATACTTTTGCTGATTTTCCTTTTGATGCCGTAATTCAAAAAAATATTTCTAAGAAAGGTTATGTTCACCCTCGTCCAATTCAAGACCAAGCAATTCCATCTATCATAAAAGGAAAAGATGTTTTTGGTATGGCCAATACAGGACAAGGAAAGACAGCCGCCTTTTTACTTCCTCTTATCGACAAAGTAATAAAAGACAGAACACAAAAAGTTCTCGTCCTTGCTCCTACTCGTGAACTCGCAATGCAAATTGAAGAAGATTTACGTAGTATGGCTAGTGGCTCAAGACTTTTCGGAGTGTGCGTCGTCGGTGGTATGCCAATACAAAAACAAATTGCAGAAATTAATCATGGGGTTTCTTTTGTTATCGGTACACCAGGACGTGTGACAGATTTGATAAAAAGAAAGGTATTAAACTTGGAACCTTATAAATTCATCGTACTCGATGAAGCTGATCGAATGCTAGATATGGGATTCCGTGATGATATGGTTTTCATTTTAGGAAAATGCGCAGAGCAAAGACAAACACTCTTCTTCTCAGCTACACTTTCTCCTGAAATTAAAAAATTAACAGAGAAGTTTTTGAAAGATCCAGTTTTCATTTCCGTAACGACAGGGGAGACTTCAAAAAATATTGATCAAGATGTTGTCCGTTATAATTCCAAAGAGGATCGTTTTGATAAGCTTGTAGAAGTTTTGAAAAAAGATGGTTCTGATAAAGTTCTCATCTTCCGAGAAATGAAACATGCTTGTGATACTATCACCAAAGAACTTTCGGATGCTGGTTTCAAAGTCGGCTGTATTCACGGCGATAAACGTAGTCGTGATCGTATTCGTACTTTGGACTTATTCAAGACTGATAAAATAAATATCCTTGTTGCGACAGACGTCGCAGCTCGTGGACTCGATATCCCAGATGTGACTCACGTTATCAACTATGATATCCCACAAACTTACGATACCTACGTCCACCGCATCGGCCGTACTGGCCGTGCAGATAAAAAAGGAACTGCATTAACTTTCGTTCCTCAATAAAGCTTAAAAAGTCCCTTAAACGGGGCTTTTTTGTTTTATAAAAATATAGGGTATACTTTAGTCATGAAAGATAAACAAATTGAGAAACTTATAAAATTAGAAGGTAAAAGACAGAAAAGTGTTATT
>CALQZZ010000037.1 GCA_943350065.1 Candidatus Nomurabacteria bacterium | reverse complement strand
ATGACTGCTTCTGGTTTCAAAATGGAAGAAATGAATGAAATAATAATGGTCGGAGGACAAACAAGAATGCCAAAGATCGTCGAAGAAGTGAAAAAGGTTTTTGGTAAAACTCCGAATCTGAGTATTAATCCAGACGAAGTCGTCGCCCTCGGTGCTGCAGTGCAAGCTGGAGTATTGCAAGGTGATGTGCGTGATGTTTTGCTTCTCGATGTTATTCCACTTTCACTCGGTATTGAAACACTCGGAGGTGTAGCTACAAAATTAGTTGAAAGAAATACAACTATTCCATCCTCTAAATCACAAACATTTTCTACAGCCGCAGATAATCAGACTAGTGTAGAAATCCATATCGTTCAAGGTGAACGCCCAATGGCAAGTGATAACAAATCACTCGGAAGATTTATCCTCGATGGAATTCCACCAGCACCGCGCGGTATGCCACAAGTCGAAGTTTCTTTCGATGTTGATGCAAACGGAATTTTGAACGTTACAGCAAAAGATAAAGCTTCAGGTAAAACTCAATCAATCAAAATTGAAGCAAGTTCAGGATTGAAAGATGAAGACATAAAGAAAATGCAAGCTGATGCAGAACTTCATGCTGAAGAAGATAAACAAAAGAAAGAATTAGCTGAAATAAAAAATTCTTGTGAAATGACTATCTACTCTGCAGAAAAAGCGCTCAAAGATAATGAAGCAAAAATTCCAGCAGATGTAAAAGATGGAGTGAATGCAAAAATTACAGCACTTCGTGGATTGAAAGATGGTACAGACTTACCAGCTATTCAAAAAGCTTTAGAAGAACTTTCTACAGAAATGTCCAAGATCGGTGAAGCTATGAGTAAAGCAGGTGGTGAAGCTCCAGCTGGCCAAGGGCAACAGACACCCGAAGAACAAGCTACAGAAGTCAAAGGCGAAGAAGTAAAGCCAGAAGGTGAAGAGCTAAAAGCTTAATTAAATCACAAAATAAAAAGCCTAGAGATAGGCTTTTTATTTTGTTTATTATCGTGATACAATTAGAACATATTATGGAACCAACACAATTCCCAGAAAATAAAGATATTACATATTTAGGTGAGACTACTTTTAGAAACAAAAATCAACTTTTTGGTATTAAAAGAAAAGATCGTCGCCAGCATGTCTATGTTCTCGGAAAATCTGGAACAGGTAAATCAGCCTTACTTACAAATATGGTTATGCAAAACATTATCAATGGAGATGGTGTTTGTGTTGTCGACCCTCACGGAGAATTGGTTGAAGATATCGTAGCGGCTATTCCTCCACATCGTATGAAAGATGTAGTCTACTTTAATCCAGCTGATACCGATTATCATATTGGTCTAAATGTACTCGAACTTATTGATCCTCAATACAAGCATCTTGTCGCATCAGGACTTATGGGGATCTTCACAAAGATTTGGGCAAATGTTTGGTCTGCTCGTATGGAATACATTTTGAACAATGCTATTTTGGCCTTACTGGAAACTCCTGGCACGACACTCCTTGGTGTCACTAGAATGCTCGTAGACAAACCATACAGAAAAACAATTGTTGATAATATCAAAGATCCTATCGTAAAAGGTTTTTGGGTAAATGAATATGACACTTGGCAAGATAAATTTCGTAACGAAGCTATTACTCCGATTCAAAACAAAGTCGGACAATTTCTTTCTAGCTCTATTGTTCGTAATGTCGTCGGTCAATCAAAAAGCACAATCAATCTTTTTGAAATAATGAATGAAAGAAAAATTTTCCTTGTAAACGTTTCAAAGGGACGTATCGGTGAAGATAATTCTGCTTTGCTCGGAGGTATGCTAATTACAAAAATCCAGCTCGCTGCAATGGAGCGTGTTCGTATTCCAGAAGATCAACGTAAAGACTTTTATTTATATGTCGACGAATTCCAAAATTTCGTGACAGACTCTTTTGCAAACATTCTTTCTGAAGCTAGAAAATATCGTTTAAATTTGACTGTCGCACACCAATACACTGCTCAGCTCGTATCTGCAAATGGTTCAGCTGTACGTGATGCTGTTTTCGGTAACGTCGGAACGATGATTGTGTTTCGTGTCGGTGCTGAAGATGCAGACTTTCTTGAAAAAGAATTTGAGCCAGAATTTATGGCTCAAGATATTGTTTCTTTGCCGAACTATCGAATTTATTTGAAGCTTATGATTGACGGAGTCACATCTCGTCCATTTTCTGCTAAAACTTTACCACCTATGGTGACAAAGAGAAATTTACAAACAGAACAAGAAGTAATAGATATTTCCAGAAAACTTTATGCTCGACCTAGAGAAATTGTCGAAGGTGAAATTAGTGAATGGAGTGGAATGTTTTTAAATCTTTCCGCTGCTACAGCACCAAAAGGTGGAAAAGAAATAGAACAATTTCCAGTGAAATGTTCTATTTGTGCCAAAGATACTCTTGTACCATTCAAGCCAGAACCAGGACGACCTGTCTATTGTAAAGATTGTATTGCCAAAATGAAAGAAGGTACTTTGAAACCTTTACCTTTTACAGCACCCAAAATAGTAGAAGAAAAGAAAATTGAAGCTCCTATTCAAAAAACTATAAATGAAGTAAAAATACCTGTAATCACTCCACCAATACCAGCACAAACAGCGTTTAAACCAGCTTATAAAGCTCCATTAAGTCCCACACCAGCACCAATTGCATCAAAACCAGCATATCAAGCTCCTCAAAACCAGCCTTTTAAACCAGCTCTACAACAACCAATACAAAATATTCAAAAACCAATACCTCAAAATAATGCCTTGAAAGATGTTTTAGCTAAAGCTATGACTGAAAAGAAAGTCGAGCAACCAGTACAACCAAAAATATTTATTCCAACAGTTCAACCCACACCAGCACCTGTTTCTTTGGATTCATTAAAGAGTCAGACAAATTCTTTACCAAATAATTTTCCAAAAGATAAAGGAGCTAGTAGTGATGATATGAATAAATTTAAAAGTTTTATTTCTGAAAAAGTATCACAACCACAAACACCACCCACCACTCCTCAACAAAAAGAAGAAATAAAAACCTCACCCCAACCCTCTCCTGAAAAGGCGAGGGAGACAATCAAAGACGTTCCTGAAGACGTCTTGCTAAAAATCTTAGAATAAAATATAAAAATTATGAAAGAAGGAAATACAGGTAATTTAGAAAAAATAACACCAATAGAAAGATTTGAGGATTTAAGAATGAAAGACTTATCTAATAGAGACCTTAAAAATATTCCTATTGATACTTTAATGACTACTATTTTTGATAGTCAAACAAAATGGCCAAAAGAAGAAAATTTACCTAAAGGATTTAATTCTGAGATTGTTTTAGAAAATGGTAAAAATCCGGGATTAGGATTAAGAGAATTACATAATCAAGGTATTACCGGTAAGGG
Organism: Candidatus Nomurabacteria bacterium; assembly: GCA_943350065.1. Taxonomy (GTDB): domain Bacteria; phylum Patescibacteriota; class Minisyncoccia; order Phycocordibacterales; family UBA9973; genus UBA9973. The sequence goes on along the minus strand of CALQZZ010000037.1, from coordinate 2,432 downwards.
AATAAATGTTGCTATTATTGATCAAAAATTAGATACAAATCATCGAGAATATGCTTCTAATATTGCTTCTTATGAAGAATTTGGTAAATCAACCAAAGAAGGAATTAGTATGCATGGTCCAGCGGTTTCTAGTTTACTTGTAGGTAAAAATTGTGGAGTTGCCCCAGAAGCTAAACTTCATTATTATGCTAACCCATCTGCTAATAACTCTAGTTGGGATTGTGCCTCTGAAAGTTTAAATAAAATTATTAATTTTAATAATACTGCAGAAGAAAAAGATAAAATTAAAATTGTCAGTTATAGTAATGGTCATCCAAATCCAGTTTTTAAAGGTGATTTAGAAAATTGGAAAAAAACTATTAAAAAAGCAAAAGATAGTGGAATAATTTTTACTGATGCTAATACTTTCTTTGATTTAAATTTTACAGGTGGTGGTAGTACTAATAAAGAAGATATAGATCAGTACTATCTTTGGTTAGCTATTGATAATAAACTTGCATTTTATGCCAAAATGAATTCTTCATGGAATAAGAAAGATAATATAATTATTCCAAGTGATTACAGAACGTTTGCATCTTCTTGGAAGAAAGATACTAGCAATGATACTGATAAATATATGTTTAATGGTAAAGGGGGGATTAGTTGGTCTATTCCATATTTATCAGGAATATTTGCTTTGATGTTACAAGTAAATAAAAACTTAAAAATGGATGAAATGGTTAAAATTATTAAAGATACAGTATCTATCAATAAAAATGGATTAAAAATAATTAATCCTACAGCTACTATGGAAGTAGCAAAAAATCTTAACGAAAAGTAAAAAATATGCTATAGTGCATTAGTTAAAATTATGGCAGAAGATTACTATAAAATATTAGGGGTAAATAAAAGTGCTTCAAAAGACGAGCTGAAAACAGCTTTTCGTAAATTGGCGCATCAGCATCATCCAGATAAAAATAAAGGAGATGATAAGAAATTCAAAGAAATAAATGAAGCTTATCAAACTCTTTCAGATGATACAAAGCGTGCTCAATACGACAGATTCGGTTCTGGGTATCAAAATATGGGAGGTGGTGGCGGACAACAATATCAAGGTGGCTTCGGCGGCGGTTTTGAAGGTTTCGACTTTTCTGGTTTTCAAGGTGGTGGTGGAGCAGAATTCGACTTGAATGATATTTTCGCAGATTTTTTTGGAGGTGCACGTGGCTACAAACGTACACCAAAAGGTAGAGACATGCAGACAGAAATAGAAATATCTATGATAGATGCAATTCTCGGTGCTGAGAGAAAAATAATTATTACCGGCCATAAAGAAATAAAAATTTCTATTCCGTCAGGAATTCATGATGGTCAAATGTTGAAAATGACAGGTATGGGAGAAGTCATAAAAGATGGAAAATCAGGAGATCTATATATTAAAGTCTATATAAAAGTACCAACCAAGATATCCAAAAAGGCTCGTGAACTGCTTGAGGAGCTTAAAAAAGAGGGGATTTAATGCTATAATCAAAACATGAAAAAAGGGAGGATATTTTTCTTAATATTTCTATTAGCTTTTTCTTTTAGCCATAGAATTTCATTTGCGCAAAATTCTTCAAATGCAGGATTTATACCTAGTAATATTTGGTATTCCAAAGATCCTTTTGAGGAAGGAGATAATATTAAAATTTATACCCTAGTTTTCAATCCTGATTCTAGACAACTCTCAGGTTCAGTTTTATTTTTCGACAATGATGTATTACTAGGCAAAAAGACTTTTGTTGCTGGAGCGAGCCAGGTAGCCCAAGTCGGTCTATCTTGGAAAGCTACACTCGGTGATCATGTGATTTTTGCTAAAATAGAAAATACTAAATTTTTAACTTCTTCAGGTTCCTCAGTTGATGTTTATTTGGCTGAAAATGAATCTGATAAAAGTAAACGTACAGTCAATAAAAAAATACTCAATCAAGTAAACGACAGTATCTCTAATGCTAAAGACACTGCTCAGTCTGTAGCCACATCAGCTGATACACAGGCCACTAGTATCGCTGATACAATCAAAGAGAAAACGCCAGATTTTATTGCCAAACCAATTTTGTATGTAGCCAACGGTATAGAATCATTCCGTGAATCGACAGATAATAAAATTTCAAATACAAAAGATAAAATAAAAGCTGATATTCAAAAAATAAAAGATAGCGTCAATGGTACTACTGCTAATGCAAAAACTTCTGGTAAGAATGCATTGAGTAAGCCATTTGAATATGTAAAATTATTCTTTACTGCCATATTGTCTGCTATTTTAGATTTTAAAATATTATTCTATGGGCTTTCTGCTCTGCTTTTATTTTTTATTTTTAGATTTATTTGGAGGAAAATTTTTGGGAAATAGTATGAAATTAAGAATTCTTTCATCAATAATACTCTTGTTTTCTATACTTTTTCTACCATTT
>CALQZZ010000036.1 GCA_943350065.1 Candidatus Nomurabacteria bacterium | reverse complement strand
TTATTATAGTGAAATTACTTTTTCTAGACCTTTAGAAAATAGAAAATCAAAAAAACCTAATATATAAGCCAAGCCGACAGAAAGAACCGCCACTATTATTGTGTAATAAATAGTCTGGACTCTAGTAGGCCAATTTACATGCTTTAATTCTAACTTTGTTTCTGTGAAATAATCTTTGATTTTTGACATTGTATTATATGGTTATTTTATAAATTCTCCTTATAAAAAAGCCCCGCAAAGGGCTCTTTTAAATATACTCTTTTTCTGTCGAATAGTCAAATCTACTTTATTTCATAAGTGATTGTCACATCTGAAGCAATTGTATTCTCTCCTTTTGGAATTTCAGCTGGTGCACCAACAGAAGATGACACTGCCATATCAGCCTTAGCATACATCATAGGAGCTGGATAATTATTACCTTCTGAAAAGGAAACAATTTTACCTAAACGTATACCTATATCTTTTGCCAATTTTTGAGCCTTTACTTTTGCTTCATCAATAGCCAATTTGCGTGCTTGTATTTTTAAAGCATCTTCATTATCAATAGCAAAATTAGGACCATTCAAATTTTCAACACCAAGAGTACCAAGACCTTGGATGATAGCTCCGACATCGTCTGTATTTCTGACTTTTACAGTAATACTTTCACTTGATTCATATCCGACAATAACATTATTACTAGGTGGGCAATTATACATTGAACATGGAACTAGAACTTTATTTTCATACTTAGGATTAAAAGAAGTATTTTCTGTTTTAATGTCTTTGTTATCAATATTTTTTGTTTTCAAAAAATCTAATGAAGATTTTTCAACACTAGCCACTCCAGCTTGAGCTTCTTTTACAGTCTTAGCTTCTTTACGAATTGTAAAATATATATTAGCAATATCTGGTACAGCTTTTACTTCACCATGACCAGTGAGAACAATAAGGTTTTGATTATCGATACTATTCAAATCACTTGGTTCTCGAAAAATATTAACGATAGATAAAAGACAAAGTATTGCTACAAAAATTGTTGATGCTGTAATAAACCTTTTGTTTGTCCAAAGTGTTTCCATATTTAATTCCCCGTAAACGGGATTACTATTTAATTGCTAAAAGCTCTACGTCAAAGATAAGTGTCGCATTTGGAGGAATAATATTTCCTGCTCCTGTAGTACCATAACCATCTTCTGGTTTGATCACTAGGTGACGCTTCTCACCTACTTTCATTCCTACTAACCCTTGATCCCAACCTTTTATGACTTGCCCTGCTCCAAGATTAAAGACAAATGGTTCTACGTGTTTAAATTTTGGATCAACATTTGAATCAAAAACTGTTCCATTTTCTAAAGATCCAGTATAGTTCATAGCGACTGTATCACCTGCTTTTGTAAGTCTTCCATCTTGATTAGCTGTATCTGTTGTTGAAATAGGTTCATTTTGAACTGTATTATTTTGCGTATTTTGAATATTGTTTTCTTCTGGCATTTTGTTTTTATAATTACTTGTAAAATAAATAGCACTAACTACGACTATCACAATGACTAATGCTGACACCCCTAAACTCATATTTTTATTCATATTTTATGATTATATTATTTAATAATTTCTACACAAAAAGCTGACCAACTTTTGGTGTAAAGTTTTAATATTTAGATTATATCACAATAATCCTAAATCCTAGAACAGAAGAATTGCTAAGAAATTATGGATTAACTGTAATCAGATTATCTGACTTGTCCCAGACACTATAATTTCCAGCAGATGCTAATGTCACATCTTGAACCAAGATTTTATAATGTAAACCGTATACAGCATTGGCACCCCAAGATGAAACAGTTAATGGGTCAAGTATTTTAACAATAGCAGAACCTGTATTTGGTAGTGGATTTGCACCCAGTGTTGGAGATAACAATTGTTGACTTACAACTTGACCATTTAAAGAAAGAGAAATCTTTACATTATCAGTAGCTGGCGTATTACAGCCAACCCAAGTCACAGTGGCTAGCTGACCAACAGTGAACACTTCACCACCATTTGGTGATAACACCTTAAGAGAAGTAGTACACTGTAAAACTACACCAAAATCTTCGCCAGTCACATTTTGACCCCCATTTGTTGAAACATTGTATGCATGAGAATAGCCAGTAAGTAAAGTATTAGTTGCTGGTTGTGTAACTGAAGAATAAATATTCTCAGGCATAACTGCTATGTAGTAGATTCCATTGGGAAGATTGGTGAATGTATACATGCCAACATTCGGCATATTTGAATTAGTTGTAACTGTTTGTATGGGTGTAGTTGCTATCGCAGAATTAAATAAACCAACTTGAATACCAGAAAGACCAGATTCATTGTTGTCTTTTATATGATCACTGTTTTGATCGTAATATACTGTACCAGAAATTGAATTTGAAGAAGGTAATGGTGGTGGACAAGAGTTTGTGAACTTTTGAATACGATAATTACCAGCGTCCACAACATAAATATTATTAGAAACATCAGCCGTAACGGTATATATAGTATTAAACTCACCATTCCCATGACCAGTATTTCCCCACTGTGTAATATATATTCCATTTGAAGTGAATTTTTGGATACGATTACTACCAGCGTCTGGTACATATACATTATCGGAAGAATCTATTGCAACACTATAAGGAGTATTAAAATGTCCAGGTCCTACACCAGGATTTCCCCACTGTGTAATATATGTTCCATTTGAATTGAATTTTTGGATACGACTATTACCTTCATCTGCTACATATATATTATTGGCAGAATCATGAGCCAAACCAAGAGGCCACCAAAACTGCCCGTTACCAGCCCCATAACTTCCCCACTCAGAAATATATGTTCCATTTGAATTGAATTTTTGAACTCGGTAATTACCAATATCCACCACATACACATTATCAGAAGAATCTATAGCCATATAAATCTCAGGATCACCAGAACCAAACTGCCCGGGTCCTGTTCCAGTATTTCCCCACTGTGTAATATATGTTCCATTTGAAGTGAATTTTTGGATACGATGATTAGCAATATCTGAGACATATAAATTACCATAAGAATCTAATGCTAGATTAAAAGGTGGAGCAAACTGCCCATTGCCTGATCCTTGAGTTCCAAACTGACTTACATAATTATAGGTATCTTGGCAAGAAAGAACAGGATTTAAAGAAATATTTGCAGGAAATGATATTCTGTGAGAAATAGAATCTTTATTGGTATATTCTATAGATCGTGGCAACAAAGAAGAACCAAAAGATATCTTTATATAACTTGCATTTGTTGGTCCAGACAACTGTCCAGTAGTACAAGTTGAACTTGTCCAATAAGTGAGCTGGTCATTAAGTTGTGGTGCCACAAAGGAAACACTATTAAGAGAAAGAGTTCCACCAGAAAATGAAACATCATTTGCAAGTGGTGAAACACACATAGAAGTTCCACTTATCGTCATATTATCATTGACTGCCACAGGTGTCGGCAAACCACAACCACTAGCATTTGTGCCAGTCATATTATTTACCCGATAACCAAGATGACATAGAACTTCTTTTTCATCATTATGAATTAATTTAGAAGTATTTGTACTAATAGAAGGATTCATTACATAAGTAGTATTTGCTGGAGCTCGAGTTTCATCAAAATGTGAAAGCGATGAACCTTGTTGCCAAGAAGATGGACTAAATACTGGTCTAGCACCATCAGGACTTGCACCAATAATATTCTTTATACCTCGATATATATCAGTATTATTAATAAACCAAGGTGAAGGTGCTCCTATTGGTACATTAAGCAAATTACTTATTCCTTGAGTAAAGAAATCATTTGTATTAGTTGCAGGAGATACTGAATGAGTATTATCATCAAATGTTCCATGTTGCATTGGAACATTTGTAATACCAATCACTGCTGGAAGAACTCCACGAAAACCAAGAGCATGAATAATTTCATGAGTTATAACTGTGTGAAAACTATATGTATTTGTATTCAAAGTGGAATCAACATCCCATTGATTAACTCCACCAAATTTTGTATAAACAAAAGCATCAAAATTTCCATTTCCTGGTGTTGGATCTATTTGAGTAATTATATGTTTATGAAGTGAACCATTATCTTCACCGACTGAATAATATCCAAAGTATGAAGAGGCCGCCGCAAGAGCATTTGCGGGTATATTACCCGGATCAACTGCAAATAAAATATCAGGAGTTACATTTGTATTATTAAGTTTAAGCAAAGATGCAACTTCTTGCAACACATGACAAACTTCATCTCGACGAGCTTGACCATAAGTAGGATCATCATATCCATGTCCGTTTTGTACAGCTACTTCTTCAAAGTATGCTTTAAAATATCCTTGAACACTTGTACCTGAACGACAATTAAGTACACTTAAATTAAGACTGTTAGGATCAACATCGCCATAAGCAAATGAAGCTAGGGCTTTTGACGGACTGAAGAAATTAATTATTCTTTTCAAGAAAGAAACTTTTCTTGGAGCTAAAACTTTTTTATTAAACTCTTGATATATATTTTTTTGAATTGGACGTCCCCAAGCATCTTTAGGATACGATGCCCCGTGAACTTTTATATATTCCTGACCTTCTTTAGTGGTACTAAAATCTGGAATTGCTAAATCAAAATAAATTTCTTTTACTGGTTTTGTTACAGCTTTTGCATTTATCGTTTTAGTTATACTAGTCTTAGTAATAAGAGAAGTATCAGCAGGTTTTAATACAGCTGGAGTAATTGTTTTAACAGTATTCACCACAGGAGCTATTTTCTGAGCGATACTAGTATTTGTAATTAAACTGTTGTCGAGTGGTGTTTTAATCTTTATATCAGTGGTCGATACTGTTTTGTTTACACTTCCTATAACAGCAGCAGAGTTATCTGATGGTGGAATATTAAAACCAATTTTTGCAATAATTACGACCAGCACAGCCGCACCAGTAAACAAACCTAGTTTTAAATATTTCATAAATATATTCTACAATATTTATAAAACGTAGACAAGTTTAATATTTTACATCCAAAGAGAAATGATTGTAGCGATACCAGCGAGGGACATTACGATAGTGGCGATCCAGCCAATTATTTTGGCGACAGGGCGACTTTTGAAATTACCCATTACCTCTTCATTTGAACTAAGTCGAACAATAAAAAATAAAATCACGGGTGCGACAAGACTATTTAAGACAGCCGAATAAATAAGCGCCTTGATAGGATCAAAGCCGACAAAGTTCAACACAATACCGACGACGACACCGAGTACTATCACTCCATAAAAAGCATAAGCTTCATTCCATTTTCGATAAAGACCTTCTTTCCAATCAAAACATTCAGATACCGCATACGAATTCGCACCAGCGAGAACTGGAATAGCCAAAAATCCAATACCGATAATTCCAACAGCAAAAAGAAGTGAAGAAAAGTGACCAGCAAAAGGCTCGAGAGCTTTCGCAGCATCAGCAGCTGTACCGATATTTGTAATTCCACTTTTATATAAAGTCGAGGCACAAGCAATAATTATGAAAAACATCACAATGTTTGAGAAAAACATTCCACTCCAAACATCGGTGCGCATTTCTTTTATGTCTTCTCTGATTTCTTCTTCTTGTTCTACTTTATCTATCTTCCCTGTCATTATTTCTTCTTCTACTTCTTGAGAAGTTTGCCAGAAAAACAAATATGGAGAAATAGTAGTTCCTAAAATAGCAGAAAGAATAATAAAACTATCTTTTGTGAAAGACATGGATGGAATAAATGTATGATGAAAAACTTCTTTCCAATCCATATCTACCATAAGAGCAGAGAGTATGTATGCGAGTAAAACAAAAGATAAATATTTTAAATATTTTGAATAAGTTTTATATGGAATGAAAACTTGAAACACTAAAGATAGGACTGCGAAGACAATTACAAGTACAGCAAAATTCCAATGAGGGAAAATCAATTGCATTCCTTGAGACATTGCACCTAGATCTGCTCCAATATTAAAAGTATTAGCAAAAAGCAAAAGTGCTGTACAGAAAAACAAAACCTTTTTTGAATAATGTTTCTTTATATTGGCAGCGAGGCCTTGTTTTGTCACTATACCAATACGAGCACACATTTCCTGAATCACGGACATTAATGGAATAGCAAAAGGAGCAAGCCAAGCAAACATAAAACCATATTTTGCTCCTGTTTGAGAATATGTAGCAATACCAGAT
>CALQZZ010000035.1 GCA_943350065.1 Candidatus Nomurabacteria bacterium | reverse complement strand
ATCAATTTTAGGGTCGCAATAAACCTGTTTTGTAATCTCAAAGTCATTTTTAATAAAAAAAATATAATAACTAGATATTAAAACAGTAAAAAAAATTAAGACAACAACTATTCTAAAATATTTTGATTTTTTATCATTATTTTCCATTTAAGTATATTATATCATTAAATTAACTTTTTGGGATTAAATTTTTTACTTTTTTGTGATATGAAACACAGTGTTTGTCACTTTCAATATCAATTGGTTCTAATGGTATTATTATTGGTTTAATTCCAGTTAGGTTTATAACCTTTTCTATTGCTGGTAAAATAACTTCTTTACTGAAATTTCCTTCAGAGTCTTTAGATATCAAAAAGTTTTCAAACAAAACACCATTACAAATAAATAGTAATAGGAAATTGACATAATAATCTACTGCTTTTCCTCCATTATTTTTAAACCATAATGAAGCATCATAAAAATTTGAGTCATTTAATTTTATATCATGTGCAATAAATAATTTTTTATGAAAATCAATTAATGATTCTTCCCAAAGAGTAAATACTTCTCCTAATTTTTTACCATTATATTTATTAAAATCAACTATTGTAATTTTTTCTATTGGGTAATTATTATTTTTGTTTACAGGACTTTGAATATGTAACTGCCCTAAAGAATGTTTAAATTCATTATTTGAAGTAAACTTATCATTGTGATATTCAAAAAAAATAGGTTTCAATTTGTTTTCTCTTGAGATAGATACAAAATGTATACCCTCATTGTTAGGAGTTGCAATTTGTCTAAACTGAATTGCACTCATACCAATAGGCTTCAAAACTTCTGGAATATCACCATTAAGTAATTCTTCAATTTTTGCCATTAATACTGGATCTTTTTGTCTTTCTTCGAGAAGCCTAAGCGCTTCAGAAAGCGGTGTATACACTATCTGATTAAAGATATTTCTATCATTCATTATAGTATCATAATCCCCGATTGAAATTTTCTGATTTTCTTCTGACATAGTATTAATAATATCATAATCCCCTGTAAAAATCAGCAAATAAAAACACCCAGATGATATTTGGCTGGGTGTAAGTTGTTTTAATTAAACGGATGAGGAAATCTATTCAGCTCTTGATACGAGATAGTATTACTACGAAAACCTAACTGAACAGGCACTTCATAAATCCTAGACATACCTAATGGTTCTTTGTGATAACCAAAAGATAACGGTACAAGACCTGGAATAATAGCTCGAACAATATGACGATGTTCTGGTAGTAAAACATCAATCTCCCAATCTGTTGCATCAACAACATACAAATCAAAACCTTTGTCTAATATCGTTTTGATGATATCTTTTTCATCCTTATAAGTTATCATAAAGTTTTTAAAAGAAATTTCTTTACTTGATTCAAATATGAATGAAGTGTCTTTTTGATACATTATTTGCTGATGTAACTCTTCATGTTGAACAAGAGATTTCACTGTTTCTGGTTTCAATTTTTTTTGTACAATCTTTTTACTATTCAAAATATGAAGTAGACTAACCTCGACTTCTGATAATGCAGAGCTAAACATGGCCTCGAAGTCATACAATGAAGCTAATCCAGAAGTTACATAACAACCATCTATATCTTGCAAAGCAACCATAATAACTGGAGCAATCCCCATACTGGTGTCATTAATAGTAAGACGGTATCCAAGATTTTGAATATTTTTTACTCGAAATATAATACTTTCTGGTAATGAATTTAAATTAATTCTAGGTCGATCTAACTTATTTAACCAGTAAATCATAAAAGCGTCTCTTTCGATTAATTCATGCACAGCATGATGAATAGCTTTATTTTTATTAACATGAGCTGAACAACCAGACGATGTATTAGCAACATATATTGGATTTTGCGTAAAAAGAATATGTTCAGAGAATATAAAAACCTTCTCATTATTTATAAAATTTTTTGCACAAATCCAATTATAATTTGATAGTGGATTGAATATTTTATAAGGAAATAAAATATCACTATATTGAAAATCAGCATAATTAATAATATCACTAGGTGGTACTAGTATGTTTTTACTAGCAAGACTTTCAAATGACCCAAAAAGAGTACATTCTTTTTTTGGAAAATTCCATGCATTCCATTCAGCAATTTCAGAAATCATTTTATTTGTAGCAATATTAATATCTATATCTTTCCCTGAAGACCAAATATCAGAACCAGCTCTCCCGTAAATAACTTGATATGGTAGATTTAAAATATCAACTGTTTCTTGGTTTGGTAAAAGGGTCTCTATTTTTTTTAACTTACAACCCTTAACTAAAGGATTTACTTCTTTATTATTAACAATAATTTGCTTTTCAATGAAAAGATAAATCAATGTCACTATATCATCCTTGTCCCATTTAAGTGACAATTTACGGATCACTTCATCAAGATTGTTCTTACCTGAACATATTTTTTCTATTGAAGAAATAGCCTGTACATTCATTTCTTCAAGTGTTATGCTTTCTTTAAGAGCATATACTTGTATGCCTTGAGGATGTTTAATCCATTTGGCGATAAATCGAGGGAAATATTCATTATTTTTCATGGATTATATTTTTTAAGGTTCACTTTATCTATATGAACAATAACAATGAAAAAATAAAAAGTCAATATTTATCAAAATCTGTAAAAGTAGATTTTTTTTATATACAACCTCATTCTTCAGAATCAAAAACTTCTTCTTTAGAGGACATTTTTACACAAATAAAAAATACTCCGAATTTTAGTCTTGGTGAGTATTCAAACGAAGAGAAGTTAAAAAACGATCTCGGTCGTAAAATTTTTGGTGAATCAGAACAATCTTTTTACATAAACATATTTGAACATATTGAAACTATTTCAAAAATAGTTGAAGTTATTATTAAAAAATCTTTTAATGCAGTTTCTGTTACAAAAAATATTAACGTTTATATACTTCCGCTTTATAACAAAGAAGCAAGTGAAGACTTAGATGGGGTAAATGGTTTTATAGTTGAAGGAAATATTATGTATTTACTCATTGATACAACAAATGAGAAATGGCAAGTATCCTTAAGGGAAACTATACCTCACGAATATGCTCATCTTGCATATACATCGCAATATTCATGGAATTCCATTTTAGATGGAATGGTAAATGAAGGATTGGCTGAGCATTTTAGAGAATTTATTGTAGGTGGTAATCGTGCCCCATGGTCTACTACTTTAAACAAAGAAGATGCTATCAAAGAACTTAATATAATATCTGAAAAAGATTTAAATCTTTTTATTGATGATAGTAATATTGATTTCTATCTTTCGTATTTTTTTGGAACAAAAAATCTACAAAATTGGTATGGATATAGTCTTGGTTATTGGCTCATTGACGAAGTTATAAGTAGGTCAGGAAATACCCTTCTGGAACTTTTTAAAATAAATCCGAAACAAATCTTTAGTTTTTTTAGAAAATAAAAAAAATACACCTAAATTTAAATTTATAGGTGTATTTTACAATGCATTATGCGCAATCAGTGCTTGCATTTACATGAGTTTCCACCACAATTTCCTGATTTAGGAATTGCAATTTTTGGGGCAGATAACTTTACGGATTTAAAGATTTTCTTTTTCATCTTTTTTAGAGATTAAATGAACTTAATGAACTCTCACACTACATGAGTTTATTCATAATAATGATACTATATAAAAATAAACAGTGTCAATCTTGACTTTTAGACAAAATGTTGAGTTTGATTATTTTTTTAAATAAAAACACCCAGCTGATATTTAGCTGGGTGTTAAGGATTTTACCCTTTGATTAATTTAATAGCTCCGAATACCATCGGTGCCCAAATAAGATTTCCGATGATTGTACTAATCGTTAAGATTTTCCAATCACTTTTGGTCATTTTATCAAACTTGGTTGATTTCCTGAACCACAGTACTGCAAAAAATGGATCATAGAATGACAATGCAATGAAAGTCATCACGTAACCCATACCCATTAATCGGGCGATAAAAGATTTACTTTCTTTTGTCGTTTTATCTTTTAATTCTTTTAGTTTTTCAAAACCAAAGATATCTGTCTGTGTCGAATTATACAGAAGGATGAAAAGATAATTTAAAACAAAAGATAGTAATAGCATAACCACAAATCCCCATTCTAATCCAAGATAATGGATAGCTAATGGATAAAGTAAATAATCGAAACTATACGAACTCGCTTTGGTTGCAAAAATTCCACCAAAGAAAACACCGACTTTGTTTAAAAAAGATCTCTTTTTCATATTTCTGAATTTTTTTAAAGGTTTAAAGAACTACAATACAAGTATAGCATAAATTACACCTATTTGTCAATAGGTGTAATTGCTTGATATTTAAGAGTATTTTAGCTATTTTTACTTAAAATATTCAGGGGTGTCAGTGGACATATAGTCCAAGAGTTCACGCATAACTGCTGTACCCCCCACTCCATTTGTCTTTGGTCCAGCTTCCATCATCACGATAAAAGCATAATGTGGGTGATCATAAGGGAAAAATCCTGTCACCCAAGAGTTTACTTTGTTTTTCGCGACACCGAGCTGAGCCGTACCAGACTTTGCAGCGACTTGTACATAAGGTACGTTCAAGGCGACAGTCGTACCAGCGAGTACTCCTTGCCTCATTCCTTCGTGGACAACATTAAAATAATCTCGATTCAAATCTATTTTTGAAACTTGAGAATTTTTTAGACTATCATTCAATAAAAAATGTGGAGTCACAAGAGTTCCATAATTCGCGACAGCACCTATCGCTCGAACCATTTGTATTGGTGTGACTTGGTATCCATACTGTCCAATGGCTGTATGATAGGTATCTCCCACTCTCCAAGCTGCATCAGTCGGAAAATGAATTGCTTTCCATTCTGGACTAGGGATGACTCCGCTTTTTTCATCAGGCATATCTACTCCAGTTTTTTCACCAATACCAAACATTCTTGAATATTTTTCTATATTAGCAATACCGAGACCTTTTTGACTTTGAAAACCTCCTCCGATTTCATAAAAATAAACGTCGGAAGATACGGCAATAGCGTCTCGCATATTTACCCATCCTTGCGCACGCCAGTCTTTGAAGACCGTCTCTTTTGTTTTATCATATGGGTTTGGAATTGAAATAGATCCAGTGGAAAGAATCTTTGTTAATGGATCGATTACTTTTTCTTGCAAAGCACCCAAGGCGACGATCGGCTTGACGATAGATCCCGGTGTATAAAGACCAGAAAGAGTTCTATCCATAAAGACTTGTCTTTTATCATTTAAATATCCATTAATAACAGCGACATCTTTTCCACTGGCAAGAATTGCTGAATCATATTCAGGATAAGAAACACTCGCAATTATTTCTCCATTAGTCACATCAATAATCATCCCCGCTCCACCCTTAAAAGGAATTTGTTCAGACAAAGTTTTGATAGAAGAAAATAATTTTGTTTGAATTCGTGAATCAAGAGATAAATCTAAATCAGCTCCTCGGACTGGTGCATTCACAACATTTTCAGAATAGACTTTGCCATGAACATCGTTTTCCACGATTTTTACCCCGTTCACACCTTGAAGTCTTGCATCATATTGTTTTTCTATTCCGTCTTTACCGGTAAAACTTTCTCGCCAATAATTACCAGCTTTGTCTTTGGCTGGATAAGACAAGTATCCGATAATGTGAGAAAATCCATTTTCTAGATACTTACGAGAGGCAAATTCTCCTACCGTCTCATCTTTTACATTCCAAGCCAATTGTTTTTTATTTCGATCAAATATAATACCTCTATCAGCAAATAGGATTTTTTTATCTAAGGTATTATTTTCACTTCTTTGAAAATAGGCTTCACCTTTTTGGATTTGCAAAAAACCAAGTCGACTTAAAAACAAAATTCCACAAACAATAAAGAAAGTTCCAAGAAAAAATACTGTTTTTTTAGAGACGGGTCGCTCGATACGTCCTTCAAATTGTTGAACATCAAAATTACCAATATTTTGAGAATCGAGAAAAATCTCATCTGGGTCTACATATGAGCTAGCATTTTTTGTTCTTTTATTTTTTAAAATTCTTCTAATCATTTTTTATTTATAAAATTTCATTTTTTTCTTTAAAAATTCAATTAGGAATAAAAGGATAATAAAAATAATGAATGTAGTAAATATATTTTTACTGGACAGACCAAAAAATAAATCTGAAATTAACATTATAATAGCAACT
>CALQZZ010000034.1 GCA_943350065.1 Candidatus Nomurabacteria bacterium | reverse complement strand
TAATATAGATATGATATTCTTTATTTAAAATAAATTAAAAAATAATTGTACATGAAAAAACTTTTTTTATTACTGTTTACACTTATGGTAAGTGTAACAGCCGAGGCATCAGATTTTGGTCCGGAAACATATTCCGGGAAGTATAATCCACTGTCTATTTGTTTTATCATTGTTGTTGTTATTGCCGTTCTCTGGTCGGTAAAAAAACAAGAACAAAAAGAAAAAAAGCTGACGTCTCTTCCTCCAAAGAAAGAAGAGGACTGAAAAACAAAAAGGTTGAATTGCGCAATGCGATTCAACCTTTTTTATTTTACATTAGTCCTATTTTATCTAACTAGATATCAATCTCTGCCAGCTTGGCATTTGATTGAATAAAAGATTTACGTGGTGGCACTTCTGAGCCCATCAAAATATCAAAGATTTTATTGGCTTCTTCAGCATCATCGACATTTACTTTTTTAATCATACGGTGAGCTGGATCCATAGTAGTCTCCCAAAGTTCTTCGGCATTCATTTCTCCGAGACCTTTATATCTTTGAATATGAACTTTGTTAGCTTTCTTTTTTACGTCTTCTTCTGTCTCTTCTACTTCTTCGACGACACCATCTTCCAAGTTTTCAATTTCTACATCTCCCTCTCCTGCCAATTTGATTCTTTCTTCATCAGTATAAGCATAAGAAATTTGTTTACCTTTTTTAATTTTATAAAGTGGAGGTTGAGCAATATATAAATATCCAGCATCAATGACTTGGCGGAAATATCTGTAGAATAGAGTTAGGAGCAAGGTCGTAATGTGGGCTCCGTCCACGTCGGCATCAGTTGCGATAATTATTTTATGATAACGGATTTTTTCAAGATCAAAAGTATCACCAATAGATGTACCCATCGCAATGACTAGGTTTTTTATTTGTTCAGATCCTAGCATACGATCGAGACGTGCACGCTCGACATTCAAAATCTTTCCACGAAGTGGCAAGATAGCTTGAGTCTTTCTATCACGCCCCATTTTAGCTGTACCTCCAGCGGAATCTCCCTCCACGATAAATATTTCAGATTCAGCCGCTGATTTACTTTGACAGTCTGCAAGCTTTCCAGGCAAAGTCATACCTTCTAGGGCTCCTTTACGAAGGATTGAGTCTTTGGCTGCTTTGGCTGCTTTACGTGCCTTGAGGGCCAAAATAGCCTTATTCATGATGACTTTAGCTTCATCTGGGTTCTCTTCTAAGAAAGCGGAAAAAGCTTCTCCAAAGACTGTCGCTACCGCCCCCTGAGCTTCCATACTTCCAAGCTTAGCTTTGGTTTGTCCTTCAAATTGAATTTCTGGAAGCTTGACTGAGACGACGACAACGAGACCTTCGAGAACATCTTCACCAGTAAAACCACCTTCAGTTTCTTTTAAGACATTATTTTTTTTACTGTAAGTATTCAAAAGTCTTGTGAGGGCCGTTTTGAAACCTGTCACATGTGTACCACCTTCTGGTGTATAAATATTGTTTGCGAAAGGAATAATCTTATCTGTCATATCATCGACATAGCGAAGCGCTATTTCAACTCCGACATTGTCTTGGTCTTTTTCAACATAAAAGATTTTATTAGATAAAGATTTTTGTAGACGTGTTGTATATTTTACGAGAGACACCAATCCTCCTTCAAAATAAAAGGTAGTAGATGGAACTTCCAAATTAAGTTCACTAAAATAAACTACATCATCAGTATTTATTTTTCCTTCATATTTTCTAGCATCGGTCACACGAATGCGAAGTTTTTTTACAAGATATGCTTGCTGACGAAAACGATTTACAATCGTATCATAATCAAAAACAACTCCTTCTTTAAAAATTTCTGGGTCTGGCTGGAAAGTGATTACTGTACCATGAGCTTTTGAAGAACCGACTTTTTTAACAGCAGCTTTTTTCTTGCCTTGGGTATATTCTTGCATGAATTTTCCACCATCGTGATGGACTTCAGCTTTTGTGTAAAGAGAAAGGGCGTTCACCACAGAAGCACCCACTCCGTGCAATCCTCCAGAAACCTTATAACCAGAATTTTCTCCACCGAATTTACCTCCAGCATGGAGTGTAGTCATAACTGTTTCAAGTGCAGAAACTTTTGTTTTAGGGTGAATGTCTGTAGGAATTCCGCGACCATTATCTGTCACACGGATAATGTCTCCAGGTAAAACGACTACTTCAATCTCATCACAATATCCTCCCATAGCTTCGTCACGAGAGTTGTCGAATATTTCCCATACGAGGTGGTGCAAACCATCGATACCAGTAGTACCGATATACATACCAGGACGGCGACGAACCGGCTCAAGCCCCTCTAGGACAGATATTTGTTCTGCCCCATATTTTTGTTCTTTTTCTTTTGCCATATATACACCTATTATAGCATTTTTTTTATTAAAACAAAACTAAAAATCCCTCATGTTTTGAGGGATTTTTAGTTTTGTTTTAAAATTATATTTGTGAATTAGATACAGGCACAACAACAGTTGAAAGTCCGTATCGTGATGGTATTGGATCCCCTGTTGGAATCACTTGAGTCCAATTCAAACCATCAGGAGACGACCAAATTTGTCCATATAAACCACAATTTCCAGGAGTATTACAAATTTGACTAGGTTCTTTTCCATGAACTATAAACATTTTATTATTTAAAACAAAAGATGAATGCCCAAACAAAATGCCTTTTAAGTAAGGTCCACCAGAATATTGATAGTGTCTTGACCAAGGAGGATTAGCCAATTCTAAGGTCCAATTTATACCATTAGTAGATGACCAAATATCATCAGTTAAAATGGCTTGTTCAATTGTACCATTTCCATATCGTCCTCCTAAAATCCAAATCTTATTATTAAAAACTAGAGATGTAAAATTGTCTCTTGGACCCCATGGAGCATCTTGTATGCCGGCTGTACTTTGATCAGTATCAACGTGAGTCCAACTTGTACCATCGGTAGATGACCAAATAGTATTTCTACTATACATACTATTATAACCACGACCACCCATTACTATTATTTTACCTTGAAAAACCACAGCTGAAGACCAATCTAGATACCCCCAAGGGGCAACAGATGTTTGTGCTGTCCATGTAATACCATCTGGTGATGAATAAAGATGTGACTGAGGATATCCTATATTTCCACAATAATATCCTTGATTAATACCACTAGATGAAACAATCCACATCTTATTATTAAAAACAACTATATTTTGTTCACATGTGTTCGGTGCATTACTAGGAACAAATGTCCAATTTATACCGTCTCCTGAAGACCAGACCTGATTGGCTCCTGTCGGGTTACGACCTACTCCACCAATAACCCACATTTTATTATTAAAAAAAACTGTATTAGCACCAAAATACATACGAGGTGACCATTTACTTGTTGTTGTACTGTTTTGAGGAGAAATTAATTTCCAATTTTGTCCGTCAAAAGAACTAAAAATATCATTAAAGTGAGGATTAGTAGTTGATTCACTTGCTCCTCCCATTAAAAAAACTTGAAATTTATTTAATGGTACTGGTTTATCTATACGGTTTAAAATTGGTGTTTTACTAGAAGTAATACTTCCAATCACTGCAGCAGTATTTTGTGTTGGTGGAATATTAAAACCAACCTTTAATACAAAGACTATTAATAAAATTATTCCTAAAGATATAACAGCAAGACCTTCTAAATGATATTTTTTCATACACAAATTATACCTTTATCTTTTGTAAAAGTATATTATTTTACTTGTATCCTTGTGTACTTCCCTTGTGAAGTTTTGGATAAGCCATTTCGTATAGATCAGCGGCTTCTTTTTTAGTTAAAGTTTTATCAGGGTGACGAAGAATAATACGCACCAAAACATTATCTTGGCCTTCGACTGCTCCGAGTTTTTCTTTTGCTACTGGATGCAATTTATCAAAAGGAGTTCTCTCTAATATTTTTACTTCTTCGAGTAGATCAGCATGTTCACCGAAAACATTTCTGATATCTTCGCAAAGATCTTCTTCAGAATCATTTTTATTCACAATATAAGACATGTCACGAGAGATAGCTGGCTGATCAGAAACATTTTTATATGGTTCCATATCAGTCATTTGTTTGATAATTCTCGGATCAGTAGAACGTATGAGGCGAATGTCTGGTAAATTCTTTCTAGCCATTATTAATCTCTCCACCCCCATACCGAGGGCGAGGCCTGAATAATTTTCAGGATCAATACCACAATTTTTCAAAACTTCAGGATGAGCGAGACCTGCTTCAAAAACTTCTATTTCTACACCATTTACTTTTGCATAGACTTCAATACCATCAACTGTGTATGGATGCTTCGCTTCATAGACTATCATCTCAGCATCAGGACAAGCAGCCTCGAAAACAGTTCTAGCTAATTCCAACAAATTTTCTCGATTTACTTTTCCGTACTTACTATTATCTTGTAAAGTCCAAACATCTATCTGATGAAAAACATCTAAATGCCTAGGATCAATAACATCTCTTCTGTATACGAGCCCAGGTAAAACAAAAGTAGAACGATCAATTTCTTTTTTAAAATTCTTAAATGTTTGTGGAATAAGAGCAGAGGTGTGAGTACGGAGAACATGGTCTTCATCTGTATATCTAGTATATGTCGCAGACCTTCCAGGATTTCCGGGAGTAAACAAAAGACTATCAAAATTATCACTAGCTAGCACGACAGGATTACCTCGCACAACATTTATATCAGAAAAATTATGTTCTTCTAATTTTTTAATTACTTGATCAAAAACTTTACCGATTATATTTCTCTCTTCCCCATTTTCTGTAGGTAATGTTAAATCTTTTACAGACAAAAGTTTTTCTATTGTTTCAGACGAAGAAACATCGAATTTTAATTGCATAGGTAAATCTGGGTTTTCTTTTGGGATTTCTATTTTTGCTTTTTCTAAACTTGTCATATTTTTATTTTATTAATCTCTTAATTTTAAAGTGAAAGTATCATTACCATCATAAACCAACTTAAGGTTATTACTATAATTATCTTCAAGATCTGCTTTACTGTTTGATCTAGCAGAATTACAAAAAGTTTTAACCTCTCCTTCATCCAATTTTTGAAACCAAGGCACACTATATTCATCTAAAGTAACACTGCCTCCTTCATAAAAAACGTGAACGGCACTGTATTTTGTAGTTATTTCGTGTTTCATAATGAAATTTAAATTATCTTTTAATCTATAAATTATACCACATTCGTTCTCTTATAATTCTTCTTGTATTGATTCGAATGCTTTTGGTGATTTCTTCTAATAAGAAGTTGATTTACTTTTTTAGGGAATTTATCACAAATTTGGCAAATGCGACTACAGTAACCGTCTAGATTTTTCTCACACTTTTTACAAGATATGAATAACATATGACAAGAAAGATTTTTACAGTGTATATATTCGTCCGACTTTTCCTTTTCACAAATCTGACAAGTAGAAATAATCTCATCGCCGACTCTCTCCCCCATTCTCTCATCAAAGACAAAATTCTTGCCTTTGAATTTATTTGGTAAACCTAATTCTTTTACCCTGTGAGCATAATCGATAATTCCACCCTTGATATGTTTTATATTTTTGAAACCATTATGTTTCATCCATGCAGAAGCCTTTTCACAACGAATTCCTCCAGTACAATACAATAACACTTCTTCGTCCTTTTTATCTTTGAACATATCTTGCACTTTTTGAAGTTGTTCTCTGAAAGTATCGACATTCATTATCTTTGCATTTTCAAAGTGACCAATGGCTGCTTCGTAAATATTGCGCATATCGATAACTGTCGTACCACGATCTATCATTTCATTCACTTCTTCTGCGAGAGCATATTCACCTGTATTTGCTGGATCAAAAGTACTATCATCGAGCCCATCAGCAACAATTTTTTCTCGCACTTTTATAATTAATTTTATAAAACTACTACTACCCTTTTCTTCTACTGCGAATTTATATGGTACACCTGTGAATTCTGGAATATTTTGTAAGAAAGAATTAAAAGCATCCCAATTGTGTTCAGGTACATTCATCTGAGCATTGATACCTTCATGTGCGACATAAATTCTACCGAGACATTTAAGCTCTGAAAGTTTGTCGAAAAGCATATCACGCATTTCTTTCGGATTTTCTATTTTGACATATTTATAAAAAGAAAGAGTTTGGCGTTTAAAATTCTCTTTTGCTAAATCAGCCAAAAGCTCTTCTTTATTTTTCATATTAGCCTTTTTATACATATATATGATATTAACGGTTCAGGACTGTATTTGCAAGATGCCTCACCCCTACCCCTCTCCAAAATTTGAAGATTTTAGAGAGGGGTAAATACTAAAATTAAATTTGTAGTATACTTAAATTATGAAAAAGAATATCAATCTTTTGATAATACTCGTCATAACTTTCGCCCTTTTAGGGCTCGTTCTCGGCTGGATAGACAATGGTCCT
>CALQZZ010000033.1 GCA_943350065.1 Candidatus Nomurabacteria bacterium | reverse complement strand
TGGAAAGCTAAATAAAACGATATAATAGGCCTATTCTAATCTATTGACTTTTTCATAAAATAGGTATATAATATAAAAAAATACTGAAATCTTAAATTAACCAGAATAAGCCTATAAGCTCGTTCACAAAACAATAACAAATGAAAACACAATTAATGTTTATTGCTGCTATTATTGCAGCTAGTTTGATCGGTCATCATTTTAATTCAGATGGATTAGGTTGGGCTACATTTTTAATATTATGTATCATTACTCATCCATTTGAATGGATTGAATGGCGGCTTGGAAAAAATAATGAAAAGATTGATGAACTAATAGAAGAAATCAAAAAATTAAAAGAAAAAAAAGATTAAAAAAAGCCCCAGAATATCGGGGCTTTTTTATTTCACTTTTACTTCGATCACTTCGACATCTTCTTGAATTTCGTCGACATCTTTTTCAATATTTTCGACATCCTCTTGAATCTCATCAACGTCTTTTTGAATTTCATCAACGTCTTCAGAAATTTCTTCGACGTCTTCTTGAATCTCGTCGATATCCTCCTGAATTTCATCCACATCTTCAGAAATCTCTTCCAATTCTTTTGTGTGTCTATTTATAGTCATTTGAATAAAAATAGAAAGGTAAATAGCTTCTAGTGAAACTATTGTAGTGAGTACGAGCATGACACGATCGAAAGGTGCACCGAGCAAAATAGAAATAAAACAGCTGGCAAAAATTATTGTATGGACGATGAGTGAAGAAGCAGATCCTATCCACTTTGTCATCTTGTCGGCACTATTTTCGATATGTACTTTTTTAGTTTTTACCTCTAAATTCATATACTTGAATATAGCACGGAAAAGGTTTATTATAAAGGGTATGACTAATAATATTACACCAAGTAAATTTTCAAAATGGGCTTTAATAATAGGTATCGTAATTGTTTTTAATTTATTCATTAATTATGCAATTTCTCTCGTTTACAAAGCTCCGGAATATACTCAATTTTTTAATACTGCTCAAGTAGTCGAAAATATAACTACAAAAGATGCTTGTTTGAAAGTCGGTGGTCAATGGACTGAAAACAATATTGCTTATAATGATAAAACAAACCCTGTGCAAGTAGATGTAAATGGAAATAAAATCACAGGATATTGTGATCCAAATTTTACAAAACAAAAAGATTACGATAATGTTTTGAAAGTTTATAATAGAAATGTTTTTATTGCGCTTTCTGTTCTCGGAGTTATAGCATTAATTTTTGGAATTTTTTCTACAAATATTATTTTATCTTCTGGATTTTCTTGGGGCGGAGTTATTTCTCTAGTAGTCGCTTCTATGAGGTACTGGTCTTCTGCAGACAATATTATAAAAGTTGTAATCCTTGCAGTTGCACTCGGTGCACTTATCTGGCTTGCAATTAAAAAATTCAGTAATGAAAATGTTAAATAACTTTGCTATCGCAGAAATACTTAACAAATAAAAATAATGAAAAATTACGATCATAATAAAATTGAAAAAAAGTGGCAAAAGGAATGGGAAGTAAAAAAGGTTTATAAAACTGAAAATTCTTCTAAAAAGAAAAAGTATTATGTGCTCGATATGTTCCCGTATCCATCTGGTGCAGGGCTTCACGTCGGCCATCCACGCGGATATATCGGTAGTGATGTCTATGCTCGTATGAAGCGCATGCAAGGCTATAATGTGCTTCATCCTATGGGTTATGATGCTTTTGGGCTACCAGCTGAACAATATGCTATAGAGCACAAAATACATCCTCGCAAAGCAGTTGAAGCAAATATTAAAACTTTCCGTGGTCAGCTCGACAAGATTGGTTTTTCTTATGATTGGTCACGACAGGTAAATACAACTGACCCAGAATATTACAAATGGACACAATGGATTTTTCTTCAGATCTATAATTCATATTATGATAATGAGAAAACCCTTCGATTTCCTCAGGGCAGGGCTCGACCTATTTCAGAATTAATTAAAAAATTTGAAAAGACAGACAAGAATTGGAAAAAACTTTCAGAGACAGAAAAAGAAAAAACCTTGATGAATTATCGCTTGGCTTATGAAGGCTATAGTGAAGTAAACTGGTGTCCAAAGCTCGGCACGGTTCTCGCGAATGATGAAATAGTAGATGACAAAGATGGTAGTCCTGTTTCTGAGCGAGGAGGATATCCTGTAGAGAAAAAATCAATGCGACAATGGTTTATGCGTATCACTGCATATGCTGACCGACTCGTATCTGATCTTGATGGTTTGAATTGGTCATCACATATAAAAGAAATTCAAAAGAATTGGATTGGGGTTAGTGAGGGAAGTGAAATTGAATTTAAAACTTCAATCAATAGAAATATAAAAGTATTCACTACTCGTGCTGATACTTTGTTTGGAGTTACATATGTTGTGCTTTCACCTGAGCATACAAATATCGGAGAGTTTGCTGTGCAATCAAAGAATATGTCCGAAGTTACAGAATATATTCGTGAAGCGAAAGAACGCGCAAAGAAAGAAGATATTACAGTAGAAAAAGAGAAGACCGGAGTAGAACTCAAAGGTATCAAAGCTATCAATCCTGCAAATGGTGAAGAAGTTCCTGTTTGGGTTGCGGATTACGTCCTCGCTTCATATGGTACTGGCGCTGTAATGGCTGTGCCTTTGCATGATGAGAGAGATAAAGAATTTGCTGAGAAATATAATCTACCAATTATCGACAGACCTTTTGTTGATGCAAAAAAAATTACAGAAAAAGTTAATGGAAAATTGGTAAAGAAATACAAAATCCGTGATGCGGTTTTTGCTCGACAAAGATATTGGGGTGAACCGATTCCACTCATACATAATGCTGATGGAACTATTTCTGAAGTTCTAGATAAAAAACTTCCGTTAGTTTTACCAAGTGTGACTTCATATGAACCGACAGGTACAGGAGAAAGTCCTTTGGCTGGTGTGAAAGCATGGGCAAAGGCAGGATACGAGACGAATACGATGCCGGGATGGGCGGGAAGTTCTTGGTATTTCTTGCGCTATATGGATCCGAAAAACAAAAAAGCTTTTGCTGATAAAAAAATGTTGAAGTATTGGAAAGATGTCGATATGTATGTCGGCGGTCAAGAGCATGCGACAGGGCATTTATTGTATTCTCGTTTTTGGCATAAATTCCTTTTTGATATGGGTTATGTTCCTACTGCTGAACCATTTAAAACTTTGAAAAATCAAGGAATGATTTTGGCGAGTGATGGTAGGAAGATGAGTAAGAGATGGGGGAATGTCGTCAATCCTGATGATATTGTGAAAATATATGGCGCAGACACACTTCGCGTCTATGAAATGTTTATGGGTCCATTTGAAGCTAGTCAGCCATGGAATACTGATAGTATTATTGGTTCTAGAAGATTTATTGAAAAGGTTTGGAGAATTGCAAATTCAGCGTCGCTAGATAATGCTTTCCGTCGTTCGCACTCTGTCTTGGAAGGGCAATACTTATCTGGTCGCAGCGAAGACTCCTCCAAGTATTATCTAGTTTTGCAAAAGTTGTTGCACAAAACAATTAAAAAAGTTAGTGAAGATATAGAAAACTTTTCATTCAATACTGCTATTTCAGCAATGATGGTTTTGGTTAATGAAATGGATAAAACTGAAAATATTTCTAGTGCAGATTTTAAATTATTCTTACAAATACTTGCACCATTTGCTCCACACATAACTGAAGAAATTTGGCGTGAAATGGGTGAGAAAAAATCTATAAATATCGCGCCTTGGCCAAAATACAATCCAAAACTTCTAGTAGAAGATACTTTGAAAGTCGTCGTGCAAATAAATGGAAAAGTTCGCGCCGAGATAGATATACCAGCAGATGCGAGTGAAGAAAAAGTTTTCGAAATTGCATTTGAAAATGAAAATGTAAAAAAATGGATTCCAAATATGAGTGACATAAAAAAGAAAATTTATGTAAAAGGTAGATTAATTAATTTTGTTGTATAATAGAAATTATTAATGAACAAAATTTTACGAATTATAAATAAAGAGTTTGGAAATTTAGGTCAGGCAGCACTTATGCTTGGCCTATTTAATCTCTTGTCTCAAGTTCTAGGACTTTTTCGTGATAGATCAATAGCACACTTTATTGGTCCGGGAGTAGAACTCGACGCATATTATAGTGCATTTAGAATTCCAGATTTTATTTTTGTCACTATTTCTTCTCTTGTATCTATCACTGTTATTATTCCTTTTGTTTTAGAAAGAATGAAAAATAGTGAAGGAGATAATAAGGTTAGCAAAGAAGCAACGGATTTTATTTCACAAATTTTTACAGTATTTTTAGTCACTATTGTTGCTATATCTATAATTATCTTTATTTTACTTCCATATATAGTGCATTTCACTGCTGGAGGATTTAATCCAGAGATGCAACACCAAGTAGTATTGCTTTCTCGTATAATGCTTCTTTCACCGATACTTCTCGGCCTTTCAAATCTTTTTGGCACTATTACTCAGCTTTTTCATCGTTTCTTTGTTTATTCACTTAGTCCTATTTTTTATAATTTTGGAATTATTTTTGGTGTTATTTGTTTGTATCCAAAATTTGGAATTTCCGGTGTAGCTATTGGTGTCGTACTCGGAGCCTTTGCTCATTTTTTGATTCAAGCTATTGCAGCCAGAATGCTTGGTTTTAGTCCGCGATTAACTAGAAAAATAGATTTTTCAAATATTAAAAAAGTTTTAAAAACTTCCTTACCTCGTACATTAGGATTATCTGCGAATTCCATGGCTTTGATAATAATAGTTTCTTTCGCTTCATTTTTGACAGCTGGATCTATTTCTATTTTTACTTTTGCAAATAATTTACAAACAATTCCTCAAGGTCTTATCGGTATTTCATATGCTGTCGCAGCTTTTCCATTACTTGCCCGAGCTTATGCAAGTGAAAATAAAAGTGAATTCAAAAAACATTTGCGTACTTCAGCCCGAGCAATTATTTTTTGGACATTACCGATCACAGTATTATTTATAGTACTTCGTGCTCAGATAGTGCGTGTCGTGCTAGGTACTGGATCTTTCTCTTGGGAGAGTACTCGTCTTGTGGCGGCATCGTTGGCATTATTCTCTCTTTCAATTTTAGCGCAAAGTATGATATCACTTCTTTCTCGTGCCTATTATGCTACGGGTGAGACAAAACGTCCTTTAATAATAAATGTCACTTGTTCCGGTTTTATTATTTTATTGTCATATATTCTCATTCATATTTTTAATAATTTTCCTTTCTTTAGATATTTTATAGAATCAATGTTTAAGGTTACAGATATTCCAGGAACAGCGATATTAATGCTACCACTGGCATATTCTCTCGGTACAATCTTAAATTTTGTTTTACATTGGGTTTCAGTAAGGAAAGATTTTATGGAAGGTGAAACATTTATTTTTAAATCTTTTTTTCAAAGTCTAGGAGCTTCATTTTTTATCGGAGGTAGTGCCTATATTACACTTTATATTTTGTCACCGATTTTTGGAACTACTACTTTTGTCGGAGTTTTGTTGCAAGGATTCCTTTCAGGCCTCGTAGGTATTATAGTAGGAGGTTTTGTGTTGTATCTTTTGAAAAACGAAGAATTGCAAGAACTAATTCAAACCCTAAAGACAAAATTCTGGAAAGCAGAACGCATTTTACCTTCACAAGAAGAGCTTTAGATTTAGGTTTATTTCTGATATTATATAGATATGAAAACAGCAATTATTGTTCATGGAAGTACAGATAAAGAAGAATGTATTGATTTACAATATCCATCACTTTCTAATTCACATTGGTTCCCTTGGCTTCAAAAACAACTTACCGCAAAAAATATTCTTACTCAGACTCCAGAAATGCCTGTACCTTATAATCCTGAATATAACAAATGGAAAGAAGTGCTTGAGTATTTTCCCCTTAATGAAGATACTATTTTGATAGGTCATTCTTGCGGTGGAGGATTTATTGTTCGTTATTTAAGTGAAAATAATATTAAGATTGGTAAAGTTATACTTGTTGCTCCATGGATTGATCCAGATAAGGAATTACAGACAGGGATGTTTGATTTTAATATTGACGAAAATATTGTTTCTAAAACAAAAGGTATCACTATTTTTTCATCTACGAATGATATGCAAACAGTTCAAGATAGTATAAAAATACTAAAAGAAAAAATAAAAGATTTAAAAATTGTTGAATTTAAAAATAAAGGACATTTTATTTCTAAGCATATGGGAACTGATAAATTTCCAGAACTTCTAACAGAAGCTATTTCATAATTATGAATCACGAAGATTATTTTAAAGAAGCGGGGATAGAAGCAGAAAAAGCATTATGCCTACGAGCTAAATGTGGTTCAATTATAGTTTTAGATAATAAAGTAATTGGAAGAGGTTTCAATGCTCCTGTAAATAATGATTTGAATCAAAGAAAGTGTAATCTTGATTTAATTGATTCTAAAAAACCAAAATCTGATAGGACTTGTT
>CALQZZ010000032.1 GCA_943350065.1 Candidatus Nomurabacteria bacterium | reverse complement strand
ATAATTCTAGTGCCAAAATAGAATTAGAAAGACTTCAAAAAACTCGTGAAGAAATATTGGTGGAATTGCATAAAATGCAGGAAGAAGAAGATAAAGTAAAATCTGTGGTTGAAAATTTGAAATCTGAAATTGAAAAAGAAAATTTTGAAAATCAAGAAAGGCAGAAAACTCGTTTTGATTGATCTGGCCGAAAACAAGAGTTACTCTCTAGTTTGAGTACTATTGCGATGAAAGAAGAAAACTTCGTCCGCCTAAGTACTTCTTTTGAAGATCAGATACGAGAAGGTTCAATATTCCTCGGTGGAGATATTTTGTCATATAAGAATTTTGAAATTACTAATGTTGAGCCACGTGAAAATCAATTAGAAAGATTAAAGAAAATAGAACGTATTAAAATAAAACTCGAAGATGCAGGGCTCGGCGGTGGCACAGAAGTCTTGAAAGAGTATGAAGAAACTTCTGAAAGAGATATTTTCTTAGCAAAAGAAATGGA
This sequence comes from Candidatus Nomurabacteria bacterium, assembly GCA_943350065.1. Classification (GTDB taxonomy): domain Bacteria; phylum Patescibacteriota; class Minisyncoccia; order Phycocordibacterales; family UBA9973; genus UBA9973. The sequence continues at coordinate 6,057 of CALQZZ010000032.1, read as the reverse complement.
AGATTTATCTACTAGTATTGTATCTCTTCGTTCTTTGATGATGGATTTGAAAGAAAAAATAGATATTGAATTTAAATCTGGTATTCAAAAAATAAATAAAGAATTTCAAGAATTTTTTGCCTTAATGTTTGGTGGTGGATCAGCTTTTTTGACTGTCGTTGCACAACAAAAGAAAAATAAAGACGAAGATATGGAAAGTAGTAATGATGAAAATATTGTCTTTGAGCACGGTATTGAAATCAGTGTTTCTTTGCCTCACAAAAAAGTAAAAGAGCTGCAAGCTCTTTCTGGAGGGGAGAGATCTCTCGCTTCTATTGCACTTCTCTTTGCTATTTCACAAGTGAATCCACCACCATTTCTAGTGCTCGATGAGACTGATGCTGCTCTAGATGAAGCTAATTCTCGTAAGTATGGTGATATGCTCGAAAAGCTTTCAAAGCATTCACAGCTCATTGTCGTCACTCACAACCGTGAGACAATGTCTCGTGCTGGTGTGCTCTATGGCGTCACTGTCGGCTCTGACGGTGCCTCAAAACTCCTCTCTGTAAAATTCGAAGAAGCTGTCGCTATTGCGAAATAAGCCTTATTTTATAATACTAAATTTACTTGACTTTATAAACTATACATGCTATACTTTATATAGTTTAAGGTTATTTAAAAAAGATTAATTGGTGACTAGAAATCCTTATGGGGTTTGCAGTCACCAATTAAATTAAATAGATATGAGTCTAAAAGAAGTCGCATTTATGAAAAATCTCATAATGCAAAATTATCGCAGAAGAATGATATATTTCATTCTAAACTTTTGTGTCATTGTTGTTGTTGTTCTTTTTTTGTTTCAGGTTGAATTTGATCCTTTTGAAGATAAACAATTATTATTCTCAGTAATTTGTTTTAGTTTTTTTATTCAAATTATGATTACTTATCATATGAATGAAAATAAATATCCATGGCATATTAAAAAAAGACAGATGACAGCGTTAAGAGAAGTTTATGAGGGCAATGGAACTTTTGAAGAATTAAAAAACAGTCCATCGCTTGATGAATACTTCAGTATACTAAAATAGTATTAACCAATAAAACATGTATATCATGAAAAATAAAAGTTAACCGCTCAATGGGGTTCACGATCACCTTGAAATCCAAAATCGTAGCCACTGAAATATCAGTGGCTTTTTTATTTCATTTTTATTGAAACTTAATTTTTTCTATTTTACCCTTGATAGGTTTTTCTGGTTGGAAGGAAGAATTTAATTTTACAATATCTTTTGTCACCTCCATTTCTCCATTTTTATGAAGCTTCACTTCTAGTAGCATTCCTTGCATTGTCTCAGGAGAGAATCTTTGGTCAAAAATAAAGTTACCTAGAGAGTAAGCAATATATCCTTTTTTATAAACTTCAGTATCTTGTATTACATGTGGATGTGCACCGATAATTATTTTAGCACCATCATCAATAGCTCGATGGGCGAGCTGTGCTTGTCGATCGTTGTGTACTGTTTGATACTCTTCACCAAAGTGAAATGAGACTACGAGGGCGTCGACTTTTTTACTGGCATTTTGAATAATTTCATCAAAACGTGGGTTGTTAGCCAATAAGACTCCAGCATTATCTTGTGTAGCAATCATTCCATAAGGACCTTTATCAGAGAAGGCGAGATAACCAATTTTCATTCCATATTTTTCTATAATGACGGGATTTTCTGCTTCCATTGAATTTATTCCACCACCAGCATAAGCAATTTCATTTTCCTTTAATCGGTTCAAGGTATCGATATAAGCATTACGACCCCAATCACTTTCATGGTTATTGGCGACAGACAGCACATCAAAACCAGCACCCTTGAGAGCTGGAATGACAGACGGGTTCATTCTAAAAGAATAAAGATTGTGCAGGTCATTACCTTGGTCTGAGGCTGGGCCTTCGAGATTGGCAAAGGCAATATCTTCATCTTTCAATAGATTTAAATTATCAAAAAGTTTTGAATAATCAGAATTAAAGTTTTTGTTTACTGAGCTGGTTACTCCGCGATCTAGCATAATATCACCAGCGAAAGAAAGAATGACATAGCTCTGGTCAAAATCTTCAGCGGTATTTTCTTTTTGTTTTACCCAATCAGTTTCAGTATCATTTTCTTTTCCATAGAAAACATTTTTCCTTAAATATTTTAAAATATTTTGAACATCTTTAAATCGGTCAGGACTATGAAGCAAGGTAATAGCCACATGCCTATTACCAGATTGTGAGAGTGGAATAGAAAAAGTAGAAACGACTGTTTGTAAGGCTGGATCAGTATAACCACTTTTTCCACCTTCATAATCACCTTGACGGAGAAATTGATTATTACTAAACCAAGAGTGTGTATTATTTACATAGCTTTGTTTTTTTGTTTTTTCAAAAATATCATTTTTGTTTTCTTTAATATATTTTGTTAATTTGAAAAGCTCAAAAGCCGTAGATTGATTATTAATAGAAAGACCGCTCGGATCTTCAAAAGTCGTAGCGAGTAATCCAAGTTCTTTAGCCTTATCATTCATTTTTTGTAAAAAACTTGTTCGCCCGAAAGTAGTAGCGATAGCTTCAGCTGCATCATTACTAGATTCCAATAATAATGGATATAAAATTTCATTTAATGGTAATTTTTCTCCACTGTAAAAATTACCATTTTGTCCATAAGTCGCAAGGGCTTGCGGGCTAATTTTGATTGTATCTTCAGGTTTCATGTTTTCTAGAGAGATAGTGGCTGTCATGAGTTTTGAGACTGAAGCGATTGGCATTTTTTTATCTTGGTCTTTTTCTAAAATCATCTCTCCTGTATCTAGGTCACCGACAAAGTAAGCAAGGGCAGAGACAGTTGGTTTTTTTGTAATATCTTTTATAAAATAAAAATCTGTTTTTACTGTTGGTGTAACTATTGCTGTTTGTTGTATTTGAGCTTGGTTTTCCGTTTGGGCTGGTAGTACTCTTTCATATCCAGCACTTCTTGTGACGAGAAAAGCAAAAACAAATCCAATTGTAATTGAAAGTATAATCCAGAAAACACTTTTTATATGTGGATGAATTTTTCTTAGCATTTATTAGTTAATATTTATACTAGCTCGTAATCAATCGTCTTTTTTACAGAATCTACATTTTTTACTTTTATTTTAATTCGATCACCGAGTGAGTATTTTTTCTTTTTCTTTTGGCCGACAAGCTCAGTCTTCTTTTCATTAAAAATATAAAAATCATCTCCGAGATCACGTACACGAATGAGACCTTCACATTTTGTTTCTTTTTCTTCTACATATAGACCCCATTCAGTCACTCCACTGACAATACCATCAAAAACTTGTCCCACGCGTGAAGACATATACTCTACTTGTTTGTATTTTATAGAAGTTCGTTCTGCATCACTAGCCCTCTTTTCTTGTTCCGAAGATTTAATCGAAATTTTTTCATATTCAGCCCATTTTTCTGTATCAATCTTTTTTCCTAGGATATTATCTTCTAGAAGTCTGTGTACCATTACATCAGGATAGCGTCGAATAGGGGAAGTGAAATGAGTGTAGTATTCGAAGGCTAGACCATAGTGTCCAATATTTTTTGTGGAATAGACAGCTTTGGCCATTGAACGAATGATGGATTTATGAATAGTATCTTTTTCGTTTTTATGTTCAAAATCTTTTAAAATTTTATTTAATTCAGCTGATGGAATAATACCCTTATTCATTGTAGTTTTATAACCTAAACCTTTTAGCATTAATGCTAGGCTTTCCATTTTTTCTTTATTTGGCAGGTCGTGCACTCGATAGACGAAGACTCCTCCTAATGGTATTTTTAATTTTTTACCTTTATCATCGACAGACATTCTCTCGGCGACCTTTTTATTGGCTAGAAGCATGAATTCTTCGATTAATCTATTTGAATCACCACGTTCTTTTAAGATGACTTTTATTGGGACAGCATTTTCATCGAGTACAAATTTTACTTCTTCTTGATCGAGAGAGATAGCTCCTTTGGCAAATCTTTCCTCGGTTAATTTTTTTGCCATTTCATTTAAAGTAAAAAGCTCATCATGTAATTCTGCATTTTTATCATTAATTATTTTTTCAGCACTAGCATAAGTTAATCTTTTTTTTGAATGAATAACCGTTTTTCCAAACCATTCACTTTTGACGTGAGCATTTTTATCTACAACAAAAACAGCCGCCATACATAAACGGTCTTGGTTTGGGACGAGGGAACACAGGTCATTTGAAAGGGCTTCTGGAAGCATTGGTATTGTACGATCGACGAGGTAGACAGATGTACCACGTTTTCGGGCTTCTTTATCTAGCTCTGTTCCTGTTTGTAAATAGTGACTTACATCAGCAATATGTACACCGATTTCATATTCATTATCAGAAATTTTTTTATATGAAATAGCATCATCAAAATCTTTTGCATCATCAGGGTCAATAGTGAAGGTAAGTATGTCTCGGAAGTCGCGTCTACCAGATGTATCTTTTTCGGTGATACCCTTTTTTTCTATAGCACGAGCTTCGGCTTCTACGGCATCAGGGAATTCAGCAACGAAACCACGCTCTATGGCTATTGAAAACATCTCAGTGTTATTATCTCCTGGTTTTCCGAGAATTTTTACAACTTTACCTTTAGGTGCTTTGTGTGAATCTTTCCAAGAAATTATTTCAACGAAAACTTTCTCTCCTACTTTGGCATTATTCAAATCTTCTTTTAAGATTAAAATATCTGTATACATTTTTGTGTCATCTGGTTTCAAAAAAAACATACTGTTCTCTTCTTCCAAGACCCCAGAAAAACCATTTTTGGCACGAGATATTATTTTTGTGACTTCTCCGACAATGCGACCCTTAGAATTTTTTGAGTGAATTATAACTTCGACAGTATCTCCGTGAAGTGCGGTATTTAAGTGCATGGAATCTATCTCTATATCATCTTTTTTATCTTTATTTGGTGTTTTTGTACCATCATCAATACGAACATAACCAGTGCCTTTACTGGTGATAGAGATTATTCCTTCTAAGATCTTAGTTTCTTTTTTCATCTTTTAAATATAACACAAAATGACAGAAAGACCAGTCATTTGCTTTTAAAAAAAAATATGATATATTGTCTATATGTTAAAAATAAGATTACAAAGAACAGGTAGAACTAATAATCCAGCATTTAGGGCTGTTTTGACTGATTCAAAGAACGCCACAAAAAGTGGAAAGTTTTTGGAAATACTCGGTAATTACAATCCAAAAGCAGGAGAAGTTAACTTCAAGAATGACCGTATTAAATATTGGCTTTCAAAGGGTGCTCAAGCATCTGACACAATGCATAATTTCTTAGTTCACAATAAGGTTATTGACGGTAAAAAGAAAAACGTTTTACCTAAGAAGAAACCTACTGTTTCTAGAAAAGAAGCCAAAGCAAAGAAATAGGATATTATAGTTTGCAATAAAAACTAGTTGCGATATAATTGCTTATAGTAGTTTCTTTTGGTCGAAGAAATTATTTCATTAAAATTTTTTTAGTAAAAGATGGTTATGGAACAAGACAAGATATTCTTAGAGTACGTAGTAAAGGCTTTAGTCGACAATCCGAACGATGTAAAAATCGATCGCAATGTAGACGAAATGGGTGTATTGATAACTTTGACTGTGAATCCAGCAGATATGGGTAAACTAATCGGCCGTATGGGAAATACAGCAAAAGCTCTTCGTACATTACTCCGCGTTATTGGAATGAAAAATAACTCAAGAGTTAATTTGAAAATCAACGAACCAGAAGGTTCTACTCGTCCAGCAATGAGTGCAAGTCCTACAATGAAAACTGTAGACGAAGCTATGGATGAATTGAAGGGAATATAATATTGAATTTAAAATAAAAAACACCCATAAGGGTGTTTTTTATTTTGTTTGACTTATAGATATTGAAAGTGTATTGTTTCAGTAAATATATACGAATCCAAGTCATGGTAGTTGCCTGATGTAAGTTCATTAAAAATAAACAAAATGGGAAATCAAGTAATAGGTTTTTTAGAAGAATCTACTTCTGTTTCACTAAGT
>CALQZZ010000031.1 GCA_943350065.1 Candidatus Nomurabacteria bacterium | reverse complement strand
TATTAGCTGATCAAAACCTTTCAAGTGAAATTAGTATAAAAGCTATCGATTTTGCTGGTAATTATAAAATAGAAAAAGTTAATTCAAGAAATATTCCTTCTAAATTCATACTCACAATAATATTATTGTTGATAATTATAATCACGCTATTGATTCATAGTTCCTATGTGCGGTATCATAAAAGAAAGATACAAAAACTTTAAATTATGAAATTAAAAATATTCATTATTACTATATTCATGTTATCATTTTTAGCTTTTGGCCAGAAGGCTAATGCTGCTTCTTTGTCCTTAACACCAAGTAATTATTCTCCTAATGTAGGAGATACTTTTACTGTGAGTGTTTTTGTTTCTACCACTTCAGATAAAGCTATAAATGCTATCTCTGGAAAAATTTCTTACCCAGCAGATAAATTATCTATTGTCAGCCTTTCTAAAGCTAATTCAATTGTAAATGTCTGGACGACTGAACCAGTCAAAGAAGGTGACACTGTTCACTATGAAGGTATTGTTTTAAATCCTGGATACAATGGAACAAAAGGAAAAATTACAACTATAACATTCAAAGCTAAGACTTCTGGTGTAGCCAATCTTAATTTTTCTTCAGCATCAGTGTTAGCAAATGATGGCTTTGGTACAAATGTTTTAGATAAAACAGGTACAGTAAATATTACTATTAAAAAAGCTCCATCTACCATAGTGGCTACTCCAATAAAAACACCAGCAAAAACCCCTGTTGTGAATTTACCTGAACCAATTTTTACCATTACACCAGTTCCTACTTTAGTTGAAATAGAATTGCCTTATAAGAAATTTAATTTTACTGTTAGTAATACAATTACTCCAATTATTTCTTACAATATATCAATAGATAAAGGAAGTTTTGTTATTTGGAATGATGATGGTACTGGTATATATACAACACCAGAGCTTTTGTCTGGTGAACATACATTAACCGTCGAAGCCATTGATAATGATGGAAATAAATTAATAAATAGTGCTAATTTTAAAATTGCGACATTACTAAAACCTGTTATTAAAATGTCTGGTCAAGTTCTTCGAGATGGAGATTTCTTGGTAATTTCTGGTAATGCTAGTCCAAATGAAAATGTAAATATTTTTATTAAATCTCAATTAGATAATAGTGATAATATTTATAATACTTTGCTTGGAAAAACTTCATACGTCGCAGGGGACTTTGAACAAGCTGGCACAGTCCTCGCAGACAAAAACGGTTTATTTACTTTTGTTAATAATGACCGTATTAAACATGGTATTTACTCTATTTATGCTATTTCTAAAACCGATAATAATATTGAAAGTAAACCAAGTGAGACTGTAGTAATTTCAATACAGAGAAATATGTATCAAAAAATAATAACTTTTGTATTTAGAGGATTAGTGTTTTTCTTACTACCATTGATCGGCTTATTGACCATCTTAAAATTAATTACTGCTTTCTTTTCTAAAATTTACAATATCTTTAAAAGACATAAAGAAAATAGTATACAAGAAATAAATAAAACTAATATATAAAATTAAAAAACTCTACATTACTGTAGAGTTTTTTAATTAATACTAATTTTAAAAAGTATTAGTTTATTCCTTGTTCAAATCCACCCATCATTGGATAAGCATAGTTGCTATTTTGTGTTTGTGTGGTTTTTTGTGAATTGTAATACATGTTCATTTTTAACATTCCTTTTACTTCTCCGATTTTAACACCAAGATTAAAAATTATAATCATAACTAAAAGCATGAAAAGTTTTTTTAATACTCTATGTTTATAATTACAACCTGGAACATTCATTCCACATTTACTTGTTTCACAACCACAACTATTTTCTTTGTTTTCCATATGTTTTTATCTAAAGGCTTTATTTATTTTTAATAATTACGACTTTTATATTATAGCATAAAGCAAAGTTTCTTTTTTCTTTTTAAAGTGTATAATTATGCTATAAATGAATAAGTTTTTCAAACAATTTAGTAAGGTACGACTACTTTCGTTAGTCATTTTTTCAGTTCTAATTATTTTAGGAACTTTTTATATTGGAGATATTTTCCCTTCAAAATACAGTCAAGCTGATGTAGAACCAAAAATTAAAGATAATATTTTAGTCAAAAATGAAATAGTGCCAGAGGTTAAAATTATTCCGCTAGATACTGTAGCTTATGATTTAAAATTGAAACAATTAGCTAATTATCCAATACCAAAAACTGTAGTAGTTGCTCCTGTCGTTGCAAAAACAACAGATACAAAAAGTACTACTGGAAAAGTTCCAGTAAAGCCAGCAGTAGTTAAATCTGTTCCAGTTCCTAAGCCTAATATTTGGCCCGTGAAAGCTGTTTATCCAAATTCTGGGGCACTTTTACCTTTTAATAGAATTATTGCTTATTATGGTAATTTTTATTCTAAAAAAATGGGAGTATTAGGAGAGTATCCAGAAGCTGAAATGATATCAAAATTAAATGCAGAAATGGAAAAATGGAGACAGGCTGATCCGACGACTCCAGTGATTCCAGCAATCGATTATATTGCTATCACTGCACAAGGAAGTGCAGGGAGTGATGGGAAATATCGTTTTCGAATGCCTGATAAGCAGACGGATATTGCTATTGCTTTAGCAAAAAAAGTAAACGGAATTGTTATTTTAGATATTCAAGTTGGTTTGAGTAATTTGCAAACAGAATTACCTTTGCTTGAAAAATATTTAAAAATGCCGGAAGTTCACCTCGCTATTGATCCAGAATTTTCTATGAAGACAGGGAAGGCTCCAGGAAAAGTAATTGGTACTTTTGATGCTACTGATGTGAATTATGCTGCGGAATATTTAGCTAAGCTTGTGAAAGAAAATAACTTAACTCCAAAGATTTTAATTGTACATCGTTTTACAGAAAAAATGGTCACGAATTATAAAAATATTAAACCACTTCCTGAAGTCCAGATAGTGATGGATATGGATGGCTGGGGAGGAATGGAAAAGAAAAAGGGAACTTACAAGTATTTTATACAACAGCAACCTGTGCAATTTACTGGTTTTAAACTTTTCTATAAAAATGACTTACAACAAGAAAAGAAACGAATGATGACCCCAGAAGAAGTAATGAAACTCCAACCTCAACCTAGTTTTATTCAGTATCAGTAACATTGTTCAACACCGAGTATTGAACAATGTTAAAATTAGTTAGTTTAAATACCGAATTATTTTTAAAATATTTATGCAAGGACTAACCACAAAAGAAGCAATTTTACTTCTCAAAACTTTTGGTAAAAATGAAGTCGAAGCTCGTGAAAAACAATCAGCCTTTAAAACATTTTTAAATGAATTTAAAAGTCCGCTAATTATTCTTCTTTTATTTGCGACTCTCATTTCGTTTATTTCAGGTTCATATATAAGTGCAATACTTATTCTTACTATAATTTTTGCAAGTTCAATTATTGATTTCTCTGTTTCCTACAAATCACAAAAAACAGTAGAGATGTTACTTGCAAAAGTAGCATCTGAAGCAAATGTGTGGCGAGATGGAGCAGTTGTTAGAATTCCTGTAAGGAATCTTGTTCCTGGTGATTATATAGTAATCAAAGCTGGTGATGTTGTATCTGCTGATGCTGAAATTGTTGAAGCTAATAGTTTATTTGTTAATGAATCTTCTCTCACTGGAGAGTCATTGCCCGTAGAGAAACCACTTGGTGAAAAAATATATCTTGGAAGTGGAGTAGTGACTGGTTTTGGTGTAGCAAAAGTAACAGAGACTGGTAAAAGAACAAAGTTTGCGAATATTGTTCTCTTGCTTTCTTCAAAAGAGGTATCTAGTGAATTTGAACGAGGAATAAAGTCCTTTAGTTTTTTAATTATGAAAGCCGTAGTTTGTATGGCAGTTGTTGTTTTTTTAGTAAACGCACTCACTAAAGGAAATATAGTGGAGTCTTTGCTTTTTGCTCTTGCTTTAGCTGTCGGAATAACTCCAGAACTGTTACCGATGATTATTGCATTAAACATTTCAAAGGCTTCAATAAAAATGTCTCGTAAAGGAGTTCTTATTAAGAAACTTTCTGTTGTTGAAAATTTTGGCAGTATGAATATATTATGTACTGATAAAACAGGAACTCTTACTGAAGATAGAATAGAAGTTGTAAAATATCTTGATTTAAATGGTGAAGATTCGTTTGAAGTTTTACGGCTTGGATTTATAACTAGTCATTTTCATACAGGCACAAAAACTCCACTTGACGAAGCGATTTCAATTAAAAAAGATTTTGACCTTTCTTCTTGTAAAAAAATAAGTGAAATGCCATTTGATTTTGAACGTCGTAGAGATAGTATTGTTTTTGAGCTTGCAGGCGAGTATGTATTAGTTTCAAAAGGTGCTCCTGAACATGTAATGCAGGCTTCAAATATAGACAGTGTTTCAAAACAAAAAGCAGAGGATTTATTTAATACTCTTTCAAAAGAGGGATACAGAGTTTTGGCTATTGGTGTCAAAACTATGACTGAAAAGAAAGATTCCTATGATAGAAGTGACGAACATGATTTAACTCTTCAGGGATTTATTGCATTTTTTGCTCCACCTAAAAAAGATGTTAAAAAAGTACTAGATGAATTAAAAGTAAAAGGTATTTCTATAAAAATAATTACTGGAGATCATCCACTTGTTGCTTTACATGTTGCAAAAGAAGTTGGGTTAGACACTCTTCACATTATTGAAAATTCAGAAATTGATTTACTTTCTGATGAAGAGCTTAAATTTAAAGTAAATGAAATTTCTATTTTTGCAAGAGCAACTCCTGCTCAAAAAAATCGTATCATTAAAGCACTTCAAGCAAATGGTCATGTTGTTGGGTATATGGGTGATGGTATTAATGACGCTCCAGCACTTCGCATGGCTGATGTAGGAATTTCAGTTAATAATGCAGTGGATGTAGCAAAAGAAGCTGCTGATATTATTCTTATGGAAAAAAGTTTTAGTGAATTAATCAGCGGAGTAGTTGAAGGTCGTAAAACTTTTGCTAACACAATGAAATATATTTCTATGGCAGTATCATCAAATTTTGGCAATATGATTTCTATGACCATAGCGAGTATTTTTTTGCCATTTCTTCCAATGACTGCCGTTCAACTTTTACTAAACAATTTATTGTATGAAAGTTCACAATTTTCTTTGTCGTATGATAACGTTGAATCAGAATATCTCAACAAACCAAAACCGTGGAATATAAAATATATTAAGAAATTTATGTTTGCGTTTGGACTTACGAGTACTTTTTATGATTTATTAACATTTGTTATTTTATTTAAAGTGTTTAATTTAGCTGGATCAGGTTTTCAGACAGGGTGGTTTGTAGAATCTTTTATAACTCAAACTTTAGTGATTTTCTTTATAAGAAGCAATAAGTCATTTTTAAAATCAGAACCTGCTAGTAAAATAGTTGTGTGTGCAATGTTTGGTTCCGTTATTGTTGCCCTTGGTATCGCATTATCGTCGTTGGGGCATTTCTTTGGTTTTACTCCACTTCCATTACCAATTTTGTTTATAATTATAAGTATAACTATTTGTTATTTTATGACTGTAGAAATGGTAAAAAGAGGTTTTTATAGTAAAGTTTCAGTGTAGAAAAAAATAGCTAAACTAGAATAAACTATGTTATAATTTTAAGTGTTATGACCCCACAAGAACAAGCTAAAAAAATAGAGGAAATATACAATGAAGCAATACGAAAACTCGAAGAACTTGGTAAAGAACGCCAAGGTCTTTTAAAAGAACGAAAAGATATTATTACTAATTATATTAAAGAGCTCGAAGCTCAAAAAGTCGATGCGGTTCGAACATCACTTGGATTATAAATAAAGAATTATTTTATGGATAATGAAAAAGAGTTATTAAAACAAGACTTAGCTAAGCAAGAAACAAAAAAAGATATTGAAGCTTTTATTGAAGATACTGAAATTATGGGTGGACATGAAGATATTGTTGCATTAGCAAAAGCCAAACTTGAAGCTATTGATGCAAAAGTAGTAGAAGTGAATACACCTGTACCATCAGCAGAAACAACGAATATAAAAGTAGAAGCCATGAATGGTTCTGCTGAAGTAGTGCAAGAAAAAACCGCTGAAGTTGATGAAAAACTTAAAGAAAACGCTGAAGAAATTACTGAAATTAAAGCAGAAAGTGAAAAAGAAATTGGGGAAGTAAAAGGAGAAAAAGTTAAAGAAATACAAAGTAGTACAACAGAAAAAATAAATACAGGCCCAGAAGGAGAAGCAGAAAAAGAGTTAAACAATTTATTAGAAAAAATAAAATCTGATTTACCAAATAAATTTAAAGAAATTTATAATTCTGAATATTACAAAAATCTTCTTGATTTAAACGAAAAAAGAAAGGTAGAAGATAAGGTTCTTTACGAAGCATACGAAAAATACACAAAAGATGGTGATGGAAGTCATAAACGTTCTTTTTACCTTGGTTCATTTGGTGAAAATACAAAGCAATATATTGATGACTTAAAATTTTTTAAAGCCCCTGCAGATTTAATAAAAAGATTTGAAGAATATAAAAT
>CALQZZ010000030.1 GCA_943350065.1 Candidatus Nomurabacteria bacterium | reverse complement strand
CTTCATAAATTAATCCATTTTCAAAAAGTGCCTCTTTGTCGTAAGGACTATCAGAAACATAATACAATTTTGCTTGTAATATTTTTTCTTTGTCTATTATTTTGTTAACACTTTGAGCAATAGCAATGATTGGATAAAAGTGTCCACCAGTACCTCCACCTGTAAAAACTATTTTCATATTTTTATTAATTAATTATTATTCTCACGTTGTAATTTGGAAACTTGAAGTACTATACCTATAGCTATCAAATCTATCATAAAAGAAGTTCCACCTTGACTCATGAAAACTAATGGCACACCTGTGAGTGGAAAAACACCTATAATAGAAGCTATGTTCATGAATGACTGCGCTGTGATAAGTATAACAATTCCCGAGACCAAAAGTCTACCAAAAAGATCTGGGCTACGATTGGCGATACGTAGTCCTCGAAAAGCAAAAAGTACATATAGAAATATAATACTGACACTGCCGACAAAACCAAGCTCTTCTCCTACAACAGCGAAAATAGAATCCCCTTGTGGTTCAGGTAAATAACTAAATTTTTGAATACTTTGACCATAACCTCTACCAAAAACTCCACCCGAACCTATAGCTATCAAGCTTTGTTGAAGTTGATAAGAAGATCCTTGTGAATCTTGAGAAGGATGAATGAAAGTATTCACTCTGGCCCTCAAGTACGGAGTAAAAATAACGAGCCCTCCTAAGAGTAAAACGGAAGCTAGGCCTATTCCTATAATATATTTCCAAGGAACTCCAGAAATGAAAAGCATTGTGATACCTGTAATAGTAATTAAAATAAAACTTTTTGTATCTGGTTGCTTTAACAAAATACCAGCAATAATAGCTAGCATTACACCTAATGGTAAAATTCCAAATTTAAAATCCTGTACCTTATTTTTGGCCCATGAAAGCCATGCTGAAAAATAAATAACAAAAGAAAATTTTAAAATTTCACTTGGTTGAAAAGAAAAACCGAGTATAGATATCCATCTTCTTGCTCCACCGTGAACAAAACCTAAATGAGGGACAAAAACCATGGCTGTTAAAATAATTGATCCAAGGAAAATATAAAAAGCATTTTTTCTCCAGAATTTAATTGGAACTTTTAAGCAAAAAAATATACCGAGGCCACCGAGGCCAAGACCAAATACTAGCTGACTAATTAAAACAGAATAAAAAGTATGCTGATTTCTCATTAATAGACCCAGAGAAGCTGAAATAAACATCGCTATACCGACAAGAATTAAAGCGATTATTATTCCAAGAAAAAATCTATCTATTTTTTGTTTTTTCATATTTCTAACGGGATTCATTTATATTAACTTATGGTAGCTAAAATTATTCCAATAATTGCAAACATAATACTGAGTACCCAGTATCGCATTGTGATTTTATAAGTCGGCCAACCTAAAGCTTCAAAATGATGATGTAATGGTGCAACTAAAAAAACTTTTTTACCAAAATATTTTTTTGAAAACATTTGTATACTAGAAGATAAAGAAGTAGCGACTAAGGCAAAAGCAATAATAGGTAAAATTAAAACTGTATCAGTCAGAAAAGCTATAGTCGCTAATGTAATAGTGAGTGGCATCATCCCCGTCTCCCCCATATAAAACCTCGCAGGTGGAATATTGAACCATAAAAAGGCTAAAATAGCACCAGTGATAACTCCAGAAAAAGTCGCTAAATCTATTTGATTATGAGTAAAGGCTATAAAAGTATAAGAACCAAAAATTGCAGCCAGCACTCCACCTGAAAGGCCGTCGATACCATCGATGACTCCACCAGAAAAAGTTCCAAGCATGACTAAGATAACAAAAGGAATTATAAAGATGCCGAGTTGCCATGAACCGTCAAAAGGAATATGAATAGAAGACATTCCTAATTTAAAGAAAAACCAATATCCAGCAATCAACCCAAAAGCCACAATAATAGAAATTTTTAATTTGGTATACCAATTTGAATCTCGGGTGATATTTGATTTACCATTAATTTCTAAAATATCGTCTATCAGCCCTAGTATTGATCCGAGGATAAATAAAGTTAATGGAATAAATGTCTGAGAGCGACTCAAGAAGTTTAATTTTGTAAATATATCATTCGGGAAAATAAGAGCCAAAATAAAAAATAACAATATAGTAAATAAAACAGAAACCCAGATAATAATACCTCCGACACATGGTGTAGATACTTCTGTCTGCTCTTTCTTTTCATGGATAGCTTTAAAAGCTAAAGAAATATCATCTTCAGTATTTCTAACTTTTTTCTTCCACATTTTATATTTATAAAAATAATGTGTCGCCAGTGGTGTAAATAAAATACCCACTATAAAAGCTATTGTTGTCGGTAAAAAAATTTTTACTAAGTTAGTTATCATAATTTTCTTCTTCTAATTTTTTAATTTCGGTCTCTATTTTTGGATTTATTTCAGAATAATTTGGTAATTCTTCGACTGATTTTATGCCCATAAAGGATAATACATCAAAGGTCGGTTTATAAATATATTTTCGATTATCTTTTGGATCAGTTAATTTTTCTATTAATCCACGTATAGAAAGCGCTCGAAGAATAAAGCTGGAATTAACCCCACGAATATAATCAATTTCAGAACGACTAATACCATTTTTGTATAAAATAATAGAAAGTGTCTCCAAGCTTGATTTTGAAAGGTCTTTATTGAGTTCTTCTTTTTGTAAATTTTCAATCATTTCAGACATTATCGGGTTTGTGCCAAGATTTACTTCATCTTCTTTGACCAATAAAACTATTCCTCGATTTTCGAGACTTGTAGATAAATTTATAATAGCTTCTTTTATTTCTTCTTTTGAAACTTTCAAAATACTAGCCAATGTATTGATAGATACTGGCTCACCTTTAAAAAAAAGTATTGATTCAATTTTTGTTTCTAATTCCATATTATATAATTTCTTCGTTAATTATTAATGTTTCTTTTTCAATTATTATATCTTGAAAATTATCATTTTGAATTACATTTACAATACCTTGTCTTACCATCTCAAGCATAGCAAGAAATCCCACAATTACAACTACCCTTTCTTCTTTGGTGAAAGCTCTTTTCTCTCCATTGTGACCGGTAAATTCTTTGAAATTTAATTGCATAGAATTTTGAATTCTTTGGGTGAGATCATCTATCATTTCTTCGATACTAATGACTTTTTTGACTTCTACTTCCTGAAGTTCTATTTTTTTAGGAATTTTTTCTAAAACTTCTGATACTAAAGCATTCATTGTCTGTATATCTATATGAATATCAGGTACAAAAATTTCTTTTTCCATTTTTCTTTCAAGTGGTGAAAAAATAATATTTTTCCCAAATTGTTCTTTGACATTGATTGCTAATTTAGAAAAAACTTCGTACAAGCGAAGTCTATCTTCTAAATTCACTATCTCACCTTCTTCTTCAGAAGTGAGATTCATATTTGGTAATAATGATTTTGATTTGATTAATATCAAAGTCGCCGCCACGACGACAAAGTTTGAAATTTCAACATGACTGAGATTGTCTAATTTATTTATATAGCTAATATAATCTTCGGTAACTTGAGATAAAGATATTTCGTTCACGAAAAGTTTTCTTGATTCAATCAAGTTTAAAAGCAAACTAAAAGGACCTTCAAAGCCTGTAGTTTTTACGATATAAGAATTTTCTGAGATTTCCTCTTCCATCCTTATATAATAGCATTTTTAAGGGGTATTTCTATACTTGACTTTTTATTATATATATGCTATACTTTAGGTAGTTAAGGTTATTTGAAAAAGAATATTAATTGGTGACAAGAAGTCCTTTTGGGTCTTGTTGTCACCAATTAATCTATATATAAAATGAAAAAAGTAACAATTATCGTAGGAATGATCATTATGAACTTAGTGATCTCTGTAGTAAAAATTAATGCACAAGAAATTGTAGCAGATACGTTAAAAAATGTTCCAAACGCAGTGGGAATAAATACAACACTGGCTGAAGTTTCCTGGGATAAAATTACACCAGGATTTATTTCAATGGAAATTAACTCAAATGTTTTTGATTCTACAATCAATGAACCATTAGTTTCCCAGCAGGTTTCACATCATGCTAATGTAGCAGATACTACAAATAGATTAATCTATTGTATAACGACTACTGCAGGACACTCTTATTCTGCTAAATTTGAAATGATCGTTGAGTATCCGGATGGTTCCATTCAGATATACTCAAGTAATAGTTTTAATTTTACAGCGCATATATTTTAAAAAATTGAATGTATGCAAACGCAATAGGCATCAGAATTAAATCTGATGCCTATTTTTTATTTTTTTAATTGTATACCGAGTTCTTTGAGTTGTTTGTCAGATGCGAGAGAAGGAGCGCCCATCATTAAGTCTTTACCTTCACCGGTCTTTGGGAAAGCAATAACTTCACGAATATTTGGTTCATTTTGAAGTAACATAACAATACGATCGATACCTTGTGCACAGCCTCCGTGTGGTGGAGCACCATATTCAAAAGCTTCAAGCATATGACCGAAACGAGCTTCGATGAGTTCTTTTGAAAGGCCAAGTAATTCGAAAATTTTATTTTGTAATTCTCTTTGGTGAATACGAATACTTCCTCCACCGAGTTCATAACCGTTTAATACTATGTCATATGCATTTGCACGAGCAGAAAGCGGATCAGTCTCGAGTAGGTGTGCGTCTTCAGCTTTCGGTGAAGTAAATGGGTGGTGCACTGCTTGCACTCCACCTTCAGAATCTTTTTCAAACATCGGGAAATCTACTACCCAGCAAAATGCGAGTAAGTTTGGATCTTCTTTGTTTTCTCTCAAGTCTGGTTTGTCATTTCCATATTTTTCCATTGATTCAGCGTATGTGAGGCGTGGAAATGGAATTTGCTGAATTTTCTTTTCAGGATAAACAGTTTGCACCATTTTGATAAACATTTCTTCTGTATAAGAAATAATTTCTTCTTGAGTTATGAAAGACATTTCATAGTCGAGCTGAGTGAATTCTGGTTGACGATCACCACGAGTATCTTCATCACGCATACATTTTGCAATTTGGAAATATTTTTCTACGCCTCCCACCATACAAAGCTGTTTGAATTGTTGTGGTGATTGTGGAAGCACATAAAAGTTCCCCGGTTCTAGACGAGATGGTACTAGATATTCACGAGAACCTTCAGGTGTACCTTTTGTCATTATTGGTGTTTCAACATCGAGGAAACCATTGTCGTGCATATATTGGCGGAAAAATGTCACGATCTTGTCACGCATACGAATATTTTTTTGCATTCTTTCTGTGCGCAAATCTAAATATTTGTATTTCATTCTTAAATCTTCATTGATTCCACTCGTATTTTCATTTACTTGGAATGGTGGAGTTTTTGCTTCGTTTAAAACTTCAATAGTTAATACTTCAAGTTCTACATCACCATTTACAACTCCAATTTTTATATTCTTTTCAGGGCGAGCATTTACTTTCGCATTAATTTTCAAAACCCATTCAGGACGGATTTCTTTTGCGAGAGTTATAGCCTCACTATTTGGTAAAGTAACGCATTGTATTTTTCCAGTCATATCACGCATATCAAAAAATACCATTTTACCTTGGTCTCGACGGATATCTACCCATCCAGCAATGATAACTTCCTCCCCTACTTTTGTATTTAAATCTTTAATATATGTTCTATTTTGCATGTTTAAACTTTATCATAAAAAATAGAAATTAAAAAGCCTTTCATTACTGAAAGGCTTCTGACTATTTACCATTACATTTATCATCTTCTTTTTTATTATTAAGCCCTTTTTTTATAGGACAAAGCAATGTGCTCCAAATTTCCATACTATGAAATTTATTATTTACAAAAATAATGTCACGCAGAGTGCCTTCGTGTTTAAAACCAAGTTTTTTTGGAATAGCTTGGCTTTTTTTATTTTCAACAATCATCCGTATTTCTACGCGATGCAACTTATACTTTTCTAAACCAATTTCAAGCAATTTTGTTACTACTTTTGTAACAATACCTTTCCCTTCATACTCTTTTGAAATTAGATATCCAATAGAAGCATGTTTGTTTGTTTTACAGATACTATGAAATCCAGCAGAGCCAATAAGTATATTGTCATAATAAATTCCAAAGTCACAACTAGTGCCTTTTTCAAACTCTTCGAGTTTTCTAAGAATGAAATTTTCCGTATCAGATACTTCTTTTGTTTTTGGAACCCAATTCAAAAATTCTGAAAGATGTTTCCTATTTTTATTTATCAGATTAAACAGTATTGCTGAGTCTTCAATGTTTCTGATACGTAAAGTGATATTTTCATCAACTTTTACTTCAAATAATGATTTTTTATTCATATTTTATAATTTACAATTTTTCTTTAATTTAACATAATTTTAGTTGTATGTCAATTTATGTAAATTTTAAGTATAAAAATAAAAAAGCTCCGAGTCTTTTAACTTCGGAACTTTTGAGTTAGGCTATTACACCCAACTCAGAATCAATTTCTGCTTCTTCTTTTTCAGTTAGGCCTAAAACTTTGACCATACTAGCCATTTTTTCCTGCCAAGCCATGAACTTGTCATAGTCAATAGGGTCTAAAATTCCTAATTTTAATTCTATTGTTCCCTCTTTGGGTAAATTGAGTGTCTCAAACCATGTTAAATAATCTTTAACCTCTTGTTTGTAGACATCTAAAGCCTGTTCGATTGTTGCAAACATATTTATATT
>CALQZZ010000029.1 GCA_943350065.1 Candidatus Nomurabacteria bacterium | reverse complement strand
TGGATGTATGTCAGATATATTTACTGAAAAATATAAAGCTTTAAATAAAGCTCAAAAGGATGCTGTGGAATCTATCGATGGACCAGTGATGGTCGTCGCAGGGCCAGGGACAGGTAAAACTCAAGTCCTAGCTCTTCGTATAGGACATATCTTAAAAGAAACTGATACAAAAGCAGATAGTATTCTTTGTCTTACTTTTACGAATTCCGGAGTGAAAGCAATGAAGAAAAGACTCGAAGAATATATAGGTACCGATGCAAATAATGTAAAAATTTCTACTTTCCATGCTTTTGCTATCAAGCTCGTCGAAGATAACTATGAACTTTTGGATTTTAAAAGAATGCCAAAGTTGCTCGAAGATGACGAGGCTGTTTTTCTTGCAGATGAAATAATGCAAAACAATACTTGGGAATATTTGCGTCCTCGTTCAAATCCGACAATGTATTTCAATGATTTGAAAAGTCTTATTTCTGTTTTGAAACGCGAACGTTTAAGCCCTGAAGAATTCTTAAAAGAAGTTGAACATGATATTAAGTTTTTTAAAAATGATCCAGATAGTATTTCTACTCGTGGAGAAAGTAAAGGAAAATTAAAAAAAGAAATTGAGAAAAAAATAGAATCATTGGAACGCACTCGTGAAGTTGTGGAATTTTATCGTATTTATGAAGAGAGAAAGAAGGAAGAAAATCTAATGGACTATGATGATGTTTTAGAATATGCAGTAAGACTTGTAGAAGAATATGAAGACGTTCGCGCAGACGTAAAAGAAGAATATTTATATGTGTTAGTGGATGAGCATCAGGACTCGAGTGGTGTGCAAAATAATTTCTTGAAAGCTGTTTGGAAAGATACAGAAAAACCAAATATTTTCGTAGTGGGGGATGATAGACAATTGATCTATGCTTTCTCTGGTGCAAAGCTTTCATATTTCGAAGAATTTGCAAATTTTTTCGGTAAAGCGAAATTAATAATTCTCACAGAGAATTATCGTTCCACAGCACCGATCCTAGACCTTGCTGATAATTTGCTTGGTAGTTCTATAACAAAAGAAAAACTAAATTCCAATACAAAAGGAGAGGAGAAAATATTACTGAATGAATACAGTTATCCGAGAGATGAAATAATAGGTGCAGGTTTGTATTTCAAAAATAAAATAGAAAAAAATAAAATGAAACCAGAAGATTGCGCTATATTAGTACCGAAGAATTTTCATGTTCGCACCGCTATACAAATACTTTCCGATATGGGTTTGCCTGTTTCGACTGGTAAAAGTATGTCACTCTTTAATTTAAAAGAGACATATAGTTTTTTGAGAGTTTTAAATATTATTACTGAACCTTTTAATTCTGTTCTCCTTTCAGAGAGTTTGCTCGATACTACGAGCGGAGTCAGTCCTTTTGAAGCACATAAATTTTTGAAAACTTTAAAGCCAGATAGGATGACTATTGATGATTTAATAAATAATGGTGGTGGAGATGGACTTTTTGCAGGGGAGAATGATATTTCAAAATGGGGTAAAAATTTAAAATCTTGGACAGAATTAGCTAATGACAAGCTCTCTATTGTTGTAAGTAAAATAGGCAATGAGCTTTTAATAGATAATTCCAAGACTCATGATGAGCTTTTGAAAAATGTCGAAGTTGTTCGTAGTTTTATTCATACTGCGATGATTTTCGAGCAAAAACATAACAATGCAAGTTTGAAAGATTTTATAGAATATTTTAAGAGATTAGAAACTTATGGTAATCATATTACACTAGCTACTTTTGAATCTGATAATGGTATTCAAGTAATGACACTTCATAAATCAAAAGGTTTGGAATATAAAAATGTCTGGATTGCACACATGAATGAAGAAGTTTTGATGTCTGAAAAGAGAAATGGTTTTACTCTTCCTGAAAAAGTAAAAGAACATATACATGAGCGTGATATCGAAAATGCAAAGAGGGAACTCTATGTAGCCATAACTCGTGCGAAAGAGAATTGTATTATTTCATATGCAAATGAAAGCTATAATGGAGCCCAAATGGAACTCGCCCAAATTATTCGTGAATTACCTGGTACACATTTTATTAAAAAAGAAAAAGAAGAGATAGAAAAAGAAATAATGGCAGGCGAGAGTGGAGTAAAAATATATACGAGTGTTGTAGAAAAAAAAGAAGCTAAAATTATTGATGAAATAAAAGATTTTGCGCGAGAGAATTATACAGATACGAAAGTGACAGTTACACTGCTGAATAACTTTTTTGAATGTCCCTGGAAATGGTATTTTAGAAATTTCTTGAAATTACCAGAAGTAAAAGGCACATCTCTCGCCCTCGGTTCTGCGGTGCATTCTACTATTGAATTTATTTTGAAAAATAAAGAATTACCAAGTGGTAAAATAATTAAAGAAAAGATACATGAATCTTTGAATAAAGAAGGGGTGCAGGACGAGAAGGAAATTAAAACTTTAGCCAAAGATGCTGAAAAAGCTATTAAAAATTGGATTGATAATTATTATGATAATCTAGCGAAGGATTATAGCTCAGAGCGTTCTGTACAATTCACTGATCCAAAATATCCAGATTTGCTTATGTATGGAAAGCTCGATTTGACTGAGAGAGAAAATGGAAATATTACAATTACTGATTTCAAAACAGGGAAAGCTAAAACAAAAAGTGAAATAGAAAAGATAGATGAAGAGGGTAGACTCTCTGGTTATATGCGTCAACTTGCAATGTATTCATATCTCATAGCTGGAGCAGAGAAAGGGAAGAGTGTAGAAAGTTCACAACTCCTTTTCCTCGAAGCGAAAGACGATGATAAAAATGCTTTGTATTCTATTCATATAGATGAAGAAAAAATTGATTTATTGAAACGAGATATCAAAGATTATGTAGAAAGTATTGAAAGTGGTACATGGGTAGACCTCGAATGTCACTATAAACCTTGGGGAAGTAGTAAAGACAAGTGTGAATATTGTGAACTTTCTGATAAGATTATTATATAATGAAAATGTATTTTAAATTACATAGTTTATTTCATGGTTTAATTGTAGTATTAATTTTTGCTACAGGCTTTTCTTCTTTGTTAAAAAATGCTAATGCTTATACTGATTTGGGATATATGTCTTCTTTTGGTTCTATTGGTACTGCTGAGCTACAATTTAATGGTCTTAATAGTCTTAATGGTATAGCAAAAGATTCTTCTGGAAATATTTATGTTGGTGATTTAGGTAATAATAGAGTACAAATTTTGCATCCAGACGGAACTTTTTACAAAATGTTCGGCTGGGGAGTAGCCACAGGTGCTAATGCTTTTGAAATTTGTACTTCTGGTTGCCAGGCCGGAATAAATGGAGGAGGCAACGGGCAGTTTTTAAATGGTTATGACTATAGTACAATGTCTATTGCTGTAGACTCAAACGGTTTTATTTACGTCAATAATGGTATTAATGGTTTTGGTATTCAAGAATTTGATTCTAATTTAAATTTTATAACTAGATTTACAATAACTGATATTAATGGTGAAGATCATCGTTTTATTAAGCCTAGTGGTTTAGCTATTGATTCATCTAACAATCTATATATTGCTGACTCTGGTAATTATCGTATTCAAGAATTCGCTTCAAATGGAAATTTTGTAAAAATGTTTGGCTGGGGTGTGCAAGATGGTACACATGCATTTCAAGTTTGTACATCACTTTGTGTTCAAGGTGGTCTTTTGAACGGTAGCGGTGACGGACAATTCAATAATCCTAACTTTAGTAATTCTATTGCTTTTGATTCGTCTGGAAATATTTACGTGAGTGATTATGGTAATAATAGAGTGCAAATTTTTCATCCAGACGGAACTTTTTACAAAATGTTCGGCTGGGGAGTCCAAGATGGCACACCAGCATATCAGATATGTACTTCTGGTTGCCAGGCCGGAATAAATGGAGGAGGAACTGAAGATGGAAATATATATTCGCCTATATCTGTTGCAATAGATTCAAATGATAATATTTATGTTTCTGGAGGTGGTGGAATTACAAAATTTGATTCAAATCTAAATTTCTTAATGAGGGCACATTTAGTATCAGCTCCTTTTTATGGATCATTTACAGCATTGCATCTTTTAGTCGATGCTTCTAATAATTTATTTTTATCAGAAGCTCAGAATGGTGGTATTTTTAAATTTACCCCAGATGTAAAAGTACCAGAGATCAGCAGTGTGTCTGTCGGCGGTGCACCTTTGGTTGTAAAGTACTTAGGTGACCCAGATGTAACGGTAGATATTTATGGTACAGATTTCAACCCAGATGCAGTGGTGAATTTTAATGGTGTGCCACATACACCCATCACAGTTACCTCTAGTCATTTGACTGTAACACTTACAAGCGCTGATTTTTCCAATTTAGGAACTTTTCCAATTACTGTAGAAAATCCTACACCTGTCTCAGAGGTCTCAGGGGAATATTTTTTTATTAATGTAATAAACGGCACTACTTATGCTGTTGCATCTTTAGTTATGGGAAATACATTTCCATTTCCAATAAATGATACAGCAGGAGAGGCTGATGCTGTATATGATTTTTCATATACAGGGACAAATACTGGTACATTACACACTCTTACCGTGACTTTTCCTGCAGGATATACAATAACAAATGGATCATTAACTTCAGGTATAATTTCATACTACTGTACAAATTCTGCAGCAGCTGTTTGTTTTAATAATAATCAATCAAACATTAGTGCGTCTGGTGATAGTATAAATAGGACTATCACTATTACTTTTAATTCACCGATAGATATAACAAATCCTTTCAATATTTCATTTACTGTTACTTCTGGTATTCAAAATCCTATTTCAGCGAACCTTGTAAATGGTTCTGAATTTACATTTCAAGATGATCTTGCGGGGAATAGCCCAGTTCATTCAATTTCAGACGTCACAATCCTTCCAGCTCTACTTGATCACTTCTCAATAAATCCAATCACAAACAATTACACAAACTCCACTTTCGACATCAGTCTTCTTGCAAAAGATATATACAACAATACAGTTACTGATTTTTTAGAAACTGTAGACGTTACATCTTCTGGAGCACTCTCTACAGGTTCAGGAACTACTGCTAACTTTGTTGGAGGACTTTTAAATCATTCAGTAAAATTCTCAAATTCAGGCACATTTACAATCACTGCTACTAAAACAGGAAGTACAGAAACAGGAGTATCTAATTCTTTTAATATTACTACTCCATCTTCTTCTAGGGGTGGATCATATAATCCACCCCCACCACCAAATCCATGTATCGCAAACCCAGGTCTACCACAATGTCCAAATCATTGTCTCTTTAATCCTACATTATCAGACTGTCATGTAGTAGATCCTTGTACTTTAAACCCATCACTCTGTATTGTTCCACCACCACATAATCCACCACCAACTGATTCAAGTAACAATTCAACTTCAAACAATTCTTCCTCGTCTAAATCTGGAACAATCACTCCTCCACCAACAAAACCAACAGTAACTCCACCAATACAAGTACAAACACCAAAACCTACTCCAATATCTCCAATCAAAACATTTCTAAAAACAGTCGCAGCTAAAATCATATTAGTCACAGTCGCTTCTACAGCCTTAGCCACCACTATGGCTTCTACTCCAATGTCTATGTGGCGTTCAATGCTCTCATTCCTCGCTGTAAGGAAGCGAAAACCATGGGGAGTAGTATATGACAGTATTACCAAGCAACCACTCGATCCAGCATATGTAGTCCTTCAAGATATTAATGGTACTGAAATCAACACAGCCATCACAGACCTAGACGGTAGATATGGCTTCTTCTTAAATCCTGGAATGTACAAACTGATTGCCAACAAAACAAACTACATCTTCCCATCAGCTAAACTACAAGGTAAGTTCTCAGATGAACTATATGACAACCTCTACTTTGGAGACATAATCAACATATTAAAAGCAGGAGATGTCTTAGCAAAAAACATACCAATGGATCCAATGAATTTTGATTGGAATGAATATGCCAAGAAACAGCAAAACCTTTTACACTTCTACCAAAAGAGAGATATCCTCTTAAACAAAGTATCTTCCACTCTTTTCTACTTTGGTTTCATTCTTTCTTCATATGCCATCTTAAACATTGTAGACAAATTAAATATTTCAATCTTTATCCTATACATCATAATCTTCTTCTTCCGAACAACATTACTAAAACCAAAACAAGAAGGTACTGTCACAGACAGAGATGGTTCACCACTGGCATTCGCCATTGTTCGTATTTTCTCTGCTAGTACTCACACTGAAATGCTACACAAGACTACAAATGCTCTTGGTAAATATTATTGTCTCATTTCTAATGGTCATTATTATGTGAAGATTGAGAAACACAATTCAGATGATACTTATACTTTAGTTTATACTTCAGGTGAGTTTGAAGTGAGGGAGGGGGTGGTTAATGGGGAGTTTAAAATTTAGGAAAATAATGAAGCGCAAGCGAAATATATTTTCTTTATGCAAAGCTTAGGAAAATAAAAATCCCGTTGCAAGAACATTGCAACGGGATTTACTATTAAATTTCAGTTTGAATTAGTCACGGAGACTAATTCTTTCAAAGAACGAATTGCCTCAGGCGTCCCATTGGCGGTTTTTATGCTTTGTATTGTTTCAATATTGTAGAGCTTTCGCGGCATATGGCCGATTAACGTTGCCATACATAACACGAGAAGTTACAGTTGGGTCTTGCTTTAATCTGCTTTCCAAACCATTTTAAGGTTTTGAGTTTAGCAACAACCACTTCAAAACAATACTCTTTCAAAGTACCACTATTTAAAATAAAAATCAACTAGAAAATTCTAGGACC
>CALQZZ010000028.1 GCA_943350065.1 Candidatus Nomurabacteria bacterium | reverse complement strand
GTATTTAAATCTCCTCTAGCTAATAATAATGAACTTTTTATATCATTGATTGCTAATTTGATTGTAGAAAAAGCTTCTGGTGTCATTGTCGTAGGGATTGTAAGAGCTGTGAGTTTTGTCTTTGCGGTTGCAAGATTTGTTTTTGAACTTTCAAGTGAAGTTTGAGCAGAAGCTACATCTTTTCCAGCTGTAGCCATTTCTCCTAATTTTGTAGACAGCTTTGTTTGTACTGCTTCAATATTAGTAATAGCATTTGTTAATCCTTCTGTTCTTACTTTTTCGGCTTCTTGTCTCCATTCACCCTTTTTTATTTCAGTGTCTGCTTTAAATGCTTCTTTTCTTGCTTCAATTTCAGATTTTAAAGTTGTCTTTTTTGCTTCAATGTCCGCTTTTAACGCAGTTTTATCAGCTTCTAATTTTACTTTAAAAGAGTCTCTTTCTTCTGGTGTGATTTGTCCATCAGCTTTCATTGCATCAAATTCAGTTTTACGAGCATCTTTAAAATCTTCTCTTTCTTGTTTGATACCATCTCTTAAATCTTGTCTTTCACCATTTATATCACCACGTAATCCTTGTCTTCCTTCTTGAATACTTTTTTGCATTTCTTCTTTTTGTTTTTGTAATTCATCTCGATTTTTTTGCATTTCGTCTTTATTTTGTTGTCTTTCTTGTTTTAGGCCTTGTAAACCCAAACCACCATTATTGCCATCTTGTGCGCGAGCAATACCAGTGATTGAAACTGCTAAACCTAACACCATAATTAAACTTAAATATTTTTTCATACTTTTTAATTTTCCCGTTTAAAACGGATCAGCTTTTGGCTGAAATAAATTATTAATAAAACGACTACATATATAGTATACACTAAAGCAAATGAAGTTTTTGTGATGTAAGTTAAAAACTAAAAAAACCATTACAGTGTAATGGTTTTTTTAGTAAACTTAATCTAGTTTCGGAGCGTAATCTTTTGTGTATCTTTCTTCGCATTCCTTAATAACTTTTATTGATTCATCGACGTCGTAGAAAGTTTCAACGACACCAGTACCAGGTTTCTTTAAGGCTTTATAATTTTCCCAGTAATATTTCGTTTCTTTTTCCCAGTATTCACCGAGGTCTTTATAACTTTTGATATGATCTGAGCGTTTGTCGTCATTTAAGACTGCGATGATTTTGTCATCTACTTCACCGCCATCAATGAATTTCATTATACCTATGATACGAGCTTCGACGAGTGAACCAGGAACCAATGGCTCAGTAATATTTACGATTTCGACATCGAGAGGGTCTCCATCTTCATCCCAAGTCATAGGAATTGCTCCATAAGTGAAAGGGTAGGCGAGTGAAGAATAACCGACGCGATCAAGTTTCAATTGGCCTGATTCGGTAATTAATTCATATTTATTAATACTACCAGCTGAAACTTCGACAATAACATTGACTACATTTTTACTCTCATCTGCAAATGCTGGAAGCACATGCAAAAGATTGTACATATATTTTGAAGGTTTTTGATTTATATTTGCCATAGAATTATATTATATACTTAGATTTTAATTTTTACTAGTGATGTCAAAGGGCATCTTTGGCATCAAAGTTTAATGTTTCAGTTTTAAATTTTTCTAGATCTCCAAAGGTTTCAATTAATAAATTCTTGGTAATTATTGGTAAATTTCTATTTTCTATAAAATCTTTATAACTACTCCACGCATAGTTTTCTGGTTCTTTTACAATATTATCTTTTACAGGATTCATATGTATATATGCCGATACCCACATTAATTGAGGGTTGCTTTCGATTAAGACTGCTTTAAATTGATCTTGAAAAACATGGCCAACTCTTTTGTATTTTTTATTGAAATATTTTGCATAACTTGTACAAAGTTTTGAAATTAGTCTTGAGATTGGTAGATCAGTCTCTTGTTCAATTAAAAAATGAAAATGATTCGACATTAAGCAAAATGAGTGTAATTTAAAGCTATTTTTCTTTGTTTCCATTATTCTAATTCTGGAATAGGGAAGCGAAAGTAATTTTTCTTGATTTAGCTCTTGCTCTATAAATCCTAAACATAATCCAAGTCTAAATAAAAAAGCTTTATAGTCTTGTTCATCTAAAAATACTTTCTCCTTATTATTGCCTCTGTTATAGACGTGAAATATTTTTCCAGTTGTAAATTTTTTATAATCCCTATTATTCATATATATATATTGTATTCGATTGAATTACTCGTGTCAAAGATGCCCTTTGACACACTGGTCCTGATACCTTGACAAGGTTGTTGCATCCTATTTTTATTTTAGGTATAATTATACATTATTAAAGGGGTCAAGGTGCGCTAATTATAGTTATAAAAAAATTATTATGAAAAATTATTTCTCGAAACTGATAGAAGGAAAAAATCTAATCACAGTTTCAAAGTTTTTATTAATCGCAGTTTTAGTGTTGGGTTATAACTTAACTTTTGCATGTGAGGCTCCTGCTAAAAAAAATTCAAAAGGTCAAGATATTGGAAAATGCCAAGTATGGTCTTGTGCAAAAGGTCAGGGTTGTGGTAGTGGAGCTAATGAATGTATTACATATAATGATGATGTGCCTAGTAGTACAGGCCCAAGTGGCCAAAATGATCTTGAAACTGTGTATTCTGAGACTATCTGTGCACTTCACGAACACGATGTTTCAATACGTAGAGTAGCTTTCTTTATTAATCAAGATATTGTAAGTCCTGTTCCTGATATGAGTCCTACTGAGCATAATCAATATGTTTTTAAGGCTTATCCTGATAATTCTTCACAACAGGTTTTAGGACAGAATACAAATTCCCCAATTCCTGTAAATGATCCATTTTCTATTGGAAATTTAAATTTAAATGGTCCTATTGTGAATGGAACAAGTAATGATAATACTGTATCTATAGATGCAAATGGAAATGTTCCGCAAGTGTTTAGTTATTTAGATTTTACTACTCACGTAGTTTGGCCACCAACAGGTATTTTTTCGAACGTACAACTCTGGAACAATTCTTTGGCTGGTACCTTTAAAACTTTTTTATCTAATGCTTGGGTAAATAATTTTGCTTCTAATTCAAAATGGTATCCATTAAATTATCTAACCATGGATAATCCTGCATCAATGTTGCCTTCTATTCCTGTAACATTGAATTGGGTCAAGCCAGCTCTCGCTCCGAATGCAGTGGCTTATCATTTAAACATTAGAGTAGCTAGTAATCCTCTAGGTATAGACGATAACTTGTCTAGTTATCCGAACAATGAAATAGATATTCCTGTATTAAATGCTAATACATATACATTTACAGGTAGATCTATGGTTTCATACTTTTGGTCTGTTCAACCACTCGATGCAAATGGAAATGTGATTCCTGGGCCAGTTGTTATAAAACAAGGTGACGGTTTTTGGATTGGTCAACCGTCTGTGAATGATCCTACATGTCAAACTATTGCTGGACATATTTATTTTACTGATAGCTATGGTTTCATACCTGGTGATTGTAATCCTTCACCAGCACCTAGCACTATTCCATACAATGGTTCTTTTACAGGTGGTTATCGTCACGGTTATGAATTTATAGAGTTCGAACCAAAATTTGGTATTAATGATTCTTCAAAATTCGAAATACAATATGCTTTTAGGCCAATTCCAGATAATACACCTTTTACTGATGGCACAATCTTTAATTATACAGCTCCAAATCAAACAGGAAATCCAATTTCCATTCCAGTGAAAACCCATGTAATAACAAATATTTCAGCATCAAATTCGAATGATCTTAGTCCAAATCGCGTAGGTTTTCAGTATGATTTTGGATTAAGCTCTTTCAACTCTTCTAATACAGGATCAACCCATACTGCTGCAAACTTTTTAAATACTATTGCAAACAATAGTACAATAGGAGTAGTAGGGGCTACTGGTACTGCCGGAGTTAATATTGATGGTACTGATTCTGGTATTTATTGGAGAGTTAGAGCTTTGGATAGTAGTAGTAATCCAATTCGTAAAAGTATTTATTCCGGTGGGGTAGTGACTGTACCTGCTCCAAATGTGCCTTTCCAGACAGCAAGACCTGTTTGGACAAGAAGCAATGTTGCTACTACTAGTAGTACAACAGGACGTGTAGCAAAACCAACTACAGGATATGTAGTAGATATGGTAAAAAATATTGCTGACTTTGATAAATTACCAAAATTAGACGGAGTCACTATTGATCCTACTGTGGCTAGAGATGGTAATATTGCTACTACTGAAAATAATACTTTCTTGTTACGTAAAATAGTTCCAGAAAAAAATTATGATTCTGGTGCTATTATCACTAATACAATAAAAGAAAATATAAATAGTGCTAGATTATCCTATGTTGCTATTGGTTTATCAAACGGTGATTTTAACGAATTAGAATCTGATTCACCTTTTATGACTACTATGTATGATCAAAGTTTACCTGCTGGAATTTATACTTGGGCCTCTTTTGTTGAAAATCTTATTAATAATGATAATGCATCAGGTTTGCTAAGTAATATTAATATTCTTAATAGCGATTATCCTAAAATGGTAGATACACTCGGAATAAACTTCTTAGCATCAAATGCTACAAATAAAATCGTATTTACTACAAATACACCGATAATAGTCACAAGCACTGGCACAGCAAGTATTAGCATAGCACAAAGCCAAGATAAAAAAACAACCACATTAACATTTGCTGCAAGCTCTGGTGATTACGGATTTAACGTAAAAACAATTGCTACTCCAAATACATATCCAAATTTGGCGATACCAATTAGCTATGATATCTATGGTACGACAGCGCTTCCAGTGTTAACCAATAAAGCTACTACAGAAATCCCATACCTTCTTCCTGGTAATACATATTATTGGAGACAAAGATGTATAATGGATCCAGATCCAGAATCTCCTAATATAGGAACCACAAAAATGACATTCTGTGCTTGGTCAACTCCCCAATCAATTACTACTCCGATAGGTATGCCAGCTTCAATAACAGTAACTCCTACAAGCACAGCAAAAATTACTGCTAGTTTGAAAAATAGTGGTTTATCAAAAAAAGATCTACAAGCAGAGATAAATAATTTAAAAAATTCATCTTTTGATATTGTTCCTGCTAAAGCTAAATTAAAAGGTCCTATCAAGCCACTCGATCTTTCAAAAGTAAAACCTACTGCTACACAACAAATGAAGATAGACCCTGCTCAATTGAAAGCGAGAGTATCCGCTACTCAAGCTTTACAAAAAGCATATGAAGGAATTTTGAAAGCTAGAAATTCTAAAGATGGTGCGATGCTAAAGACAGCCGAGACTAATTTCAAGAATGCTATCAATAATTTATTGAGACAAGGCGGTTCTAAAAATCTTAGCGCTGCGGCAGCATTGAGTATAGATTCTTCTTTGTTGAATACTATGGCAAGTAAAATCACTATTGCAATAATAATATTATTCTTAATAATTGCTATTGCAAAAATGTATTCAAATTGGAAATTAAAGAAAAAGGAAAAAGAAGATAGTAATACTGTAAATATGTAATAAGACATTAAAAAGCCCCGCCGTAAGGCGGGGCTTTTTTGTTTTGTATTAAGAAGAATTTTTATTCTTCAGTCTTTTCAATAGCTTCTTCTACTTCTTCGGCGACTTCGACTTTTTCTCCGTCAGTGGAAGCGACCTCCGCTCCACCTTTACCTTTAATGTCGATTCTCCATCCTGTGAGTTTAGCGGCGAGGCGGACATTTTGTCCTCCTTTACCGATAGCGAGTGAAAGTTGATCTTCGGCGACTTCAATGATTGCTTTATGTTCAGCTTCATTGATGTCGATTGAAAGAACTTTTGCAGGGGAGATAGAATTGGCGACATATTCTTTTGGATCAGCTGACCAAGGTATAATATCAATTTTTTCATTTCCCAATTCACTAGTCACTGTATTTACACGAGTTCCTTTTTGACCGACACATGAGCCGACTGGGTCAATGTGCTCATCATTTGAATGAACTGCCATTTTTGAACGGCTTCCAGCTTCACGGGCGATACTTTTGATTTCCACGACACCACTAGTGACTTCTGGTGCCTCAATAGCAAAGAGTTTTTCTAGGAATTTTGGATGTGTACGAGACATTCGAAGGTTGATTCCACGTGGACTTTCTTCGACAGAGTATAGATAAGCACGGATTCTTTGGCCACGGCGGAAAAATTCACCAGGAATTTGTTCTTCAGCAGGTAAGACACCTGTCGCACGGCTAAAATCGATATAAATATTACCTCTTTCGATCTTTTGGACAACTCCAGAGACGATTTCTCCTTCTTTTGTACCATATTCATCCATGATAGATGTACGTTCTGCTTCACGAATACGTTGAATAATGACTTGTTTGGCTGTCTGAGCAGCAATACGGCCATAATCATCTTTTTGTTCAAGTGGAAAAATCATTTCATCGTTTAATTCCACACCTTTTTTCATTTTTTTAGCATCTTCGAGTAAAATATGGTGCTCAGAATTGAATCTTGGTCTTTCGTCTCCTTCAGTAATGACTGAGTATTCTTCTTCCTCTTCACCTTCTTTTGCTTCTTCGATACGTACTAGGCTTTCATCAACGACGATTTTTACTTGGTAAAAATCGGTTTGTCCTGTTTCTATATCAAATTTTGCACGGACTATTTGTCCTTTCTTTCCGTAATCTTTTTTATAAGCAGCAGCCATGGCTTGCTCGATGGCTTCAATTATTTTTTCTTTTGGTATTTTGCGTTCTTCCTCTAGTTGCTCTAGAGCTGACTTCATTGTTTTTAGGTCTAACATGTTGTAATTCCTTTATTAAATTATTATTAAATTTTCTTGGCCGTCCAAAGCTTTATGCGAAGGAGGCTACTAAAAAAGCCCGTTTCATAACGGACTTATAAATATAGTATACTCTTTTAAGTTGAAAAGT
>CALQZZ010000027.1 GCA_943350065.1 Candidatus Nomurabacteria bacterium | reverse complement strand
AAATCAAAAGAGCGACCGAAGGTCGCTCTTTTTTAATACAGTTTTTACTTTGTATATTAATTTTTCTATCTCGCGTATTCGATAATTCGAGATTCGCGGATCATGGTGACCCCAGCACCAGAGCAAAGCTCGGTACGGGGCAGACTTTAATTTCTCCTGGATATTTGAGTTCTTGTTCAACTTTGTGAGTTGTGGATAAATACTTGCATTTCTTAACATCGGATAGTATACTAAATGAAGTTATCCGATATTAAGGATAATTGATCAAAAATGAAAAACGCACCTATTTTAAAACGAATTCAAGAGAAACTAGTCGTACTAAAAAAAGCACGGCCATTTCCACTATATTTAGTAAATAAACTCCGTGAGCAGTTTTCTATTGAAATGAATTACAATTCAAATGCGATAGAAGGAAATACTCTCACATTACGAGAGACGATGCTTGTGTTGCAACAGGGAATAACAGTCAAAGGTAAATCACTCAAAGATCATTTAGAAGTAAAAAACCAAGCAAAAGCTATTGAATACTTATACGATGTAGTAGATAGTAAAAAAGATATTCCACTCTCTGAAATGCTTATTAGAAATTTGCATAGTTTAGTAGTACAAAATATTGATGGAGTAGAAGCAGGTTCATATCGTACTTATGATGTTCGTATAACTGGAAGTAAACATACACCACCTCCCGCATTTGATGTCCCTCACCAAATGAGTGATTTAATATCTTGGTATAAAAAAAATAAAGACAAGTTAGATATTATTACACTCGCCACAGAATTCAAACATCGTTTCGTAGCTGTCCATCCATTTGGTGATGGCAACGGTAGAGTGAGTAGACTTATTTTAAATATAATTTTAATGAAACAAGGTTATCCTATTGTTGTGATATTGAAAAATGATAGAACAAAATATTATAAAGCTTTACAAAAAGCTGATAAAAGTAAAATAGATGATTTGGTTTTGTTTATTTCTCAAGCAGTAGAAAGATCTTTGGATTTATATATTAGAGCAATAAAAAATTCTACAAAAGAAAATAC
The DNA here is from genome assembly GCA_943350065.1 of Candidatus Nomurabacteria bacterium. GTDB lineage: Bacteria > Patescibacteriota > Minisyncoccia > Phycocordibacterales > UBA9973 > UBA9973. Next base: position 5,963 of record CALQZZ010000027.1, on the reverse strand, counting down.
TTTATTGTCTTTAGCAAAAATTGCTCCCCAAACAAAATACGATGCTGAATATCTTGGTCTTCTTGTACGAACTGGTAAGGTGGCAGGTGTGAAAGAAGGAAGAAACTGGAAGACATCACTAGATGCAGTACAGAGATATGAAATGAACTTGATTAGAAAGAAAAAATAAATTAAACAAAAAATCCTCACAACTGTGAGGATTTTTTGTTGTTATCTTAATTTTTATCTCGCGTATTCAATGATTCTCGATTCGCGGATCATGGTGACTTTGATTTCACCTGGATATTTGAGTTCTTGCTCAATCTTGTTTGCAATATCACGAGCCATTAGTTTTGCTTCAGTGTCAGATACTTTTTCTGGAGTGACAAAGATTCGCACTTCACGACCTGCAGCGAGGGCATAAGATTTCTCGACTCCTCCGAAGCCATTTACTAATGCTTCGAGTTCTTGCAATCGTTTCAAATAGTTCTCTACAGAGTCACGGCGGGCACCAGGACGACCACCAGAGATAGCATCGGCTGTCTGTACGATGACTGATTCAATAGTCTCATAAGGATAGTCTTCGTGGTGAGATTTCATCGCTGTAATGATTCTCTCATCAGCTCCGAATTTTTGAAGAATACGCATACCGATTTCGATATGTGTACCTTGGACTTCGTGGTCGAGAGCTTTACCGATATCGTGCACGAGTGCACCAGCTTTTGCGATGGCGACATCAGCACCGAGCTCTTCAGCGAGCATGCCGGCAATGTGTGTCATCTCGATAGAGTGCTGAAGAACATTTTGTCCATAACTAGTACGGAAGTATAAACGTCCGATGATAGCCACGATACGTGGATCAAAATTGAATATTCCACATTCATACACTGCTTGTTCTCCTTTTTCTTTAATGATTTTATTAATTTCTTCTTTGGCTTTTTCTACGAGTTCTTCGATTTTAGCTGGTTGAATTCTTCCATCAAGAATCAAATTCTCAAGTGCCACACGAGCGACTTGTCGGCGAATTGGGTCGAATGATGAAATGACAATTGTGCCTGGAGTATCATCAACGATGAGCTCGACTCCGGAGGCACGTTCGAAAGCACGAATATTTCGTCCTTCCTTACCGATAATCTTTCCCTTGATTTCGTTGTTTGGAATTGTAATGACGGTCGTCATCAATTCTGAAGCAGTACTAGATGCGAGACGTTGAATAGAAGTAGCTAAAATATCTTTTGCACGACGATCTAGCTTTTCTGTAGCAGAATTTTCTAATTTCTGCATACGTACCAAGATGTCTGCTTCGTATTTTTGCTCAATATCTTTCAAAAGCTGTTCTTTTGCTTCTTCAGAAGAAAGCTGGGCTACTTTTTCAAGTGCAGCTATTTTTTCTGCTTGGGCATTTTCGACTCTTTCTTGAATTTTTTTAATGTCTTCGACTTTTGTCTTAATACTCTCTACTTCTTTGTCTATCTCGACTTGGCGAGCATCCAAAAGCTCATCTTTTTTGATAAGTCTTTTTTCTGTTTCTTTGAACTCTTCACCTTTCTTTTTCTCTTCTTCTTTTAACTCTGCTAAGGTTACCTCTGATTTCTTTTTCGCTTCGTCTAAGATTCTTTGTGATTCTTCTCTCGCTCCGACCATCATGTCTTTGATGTCGATTTCAATCGATCGCTTTTTACCTAAAGCGATGATCAAGCGTAAGTAGTATCCAAGTCCAACGCCGAAAAAGAGCACACCGGCCCCGATCAAAAGTTTTATTGTTAAACTCATAAGCTTTTTGTCAGCTTATAAGAACACACCATTAATTTGGCATTTCTCTAGTTTTTTGCGCGAGTTTTGTCTTTGCGCAGATATTTTTTGTAAAAATTTTTGAAACTTTCAAGATTGTCATAATGTAACGATATATTCCTAAAAACCAATTGTAAATAAATTTGTAAATCTCACCTGTACAATATACCAAAAATAGCCTGGCTTGTCTATAAAAGGAAAATATTTGACAAAAACTTCAAAAGTAATAGGATTTAAGCAAAAGAACCTTAAAATAGATTATTATGATAATTTTAGATAAATTAGTGTCACAACCAGAAGGTTTTGGTGCAATAGCCACATTGGTTACTATATCATTTGTTATAGTCGTAATTTTAATTTGTGTATTTTTTTTCAAAAAAAGGTATGAATATTTAATTAATTCATTAGATCTTGAAAAATTAAAAGAAGGTGATAAGGTGGATGCCTATTTGCTGAAACATCTAAATGACAATTTAGAGCTAAGTGAGTTTAAACCAGAAGTAATTATTGAAAAATGTGCCGAATTATCTGGAGTAGAAGCTGATTATGATTTTTTTGGAAATAATTCCAATATTGAAGACAGTGATGTAGATGCATATCTTTTAGTTCTTTGGGATAAGTCTCGGATTCAATTTAAATATGAAGATGAGAAGTGGAGCTTAAAATAATTGTTTAAAAAACCCGCAGGATTGCGGGTTTTTTTATTTTTATTTAGTAAGAGTTTTTGATTTTGTCATTATCTCGTCTACTATTCCGTATTTTTTTGCTTCTTCAGAATCCATAAAGAAATCTCGATCGACATCTTTTTCTATTTTTGAGAGTGACTGACCTGTGTTTTTAGCAAGTATTTTATTCAAGACTTCACGATTACGGATAATTCTTTTAGCACTGATTTCTATATCAGTAGCTTGACCTTCGGCACCACCGGAGGGTTGATGAATCATTATTTCAGCATTTGGTAATGCATAACGTTTTCCTTTTTTACCAGCTGATAAAATAACAGCACCCATAGAAGCAGACATGCCCATAGCAACTGTAGCTATATCTGATTTAACATGATTCATAGCGTCGACGATAGCAAGACCAGCTGTAACAGAACCACCAGGTGAGTTTATATATAAATAAATATCTTTTTTAGGGTCTTCTGATTCTAAAAATAGTAATTGAGCAATAATAATGTTCGCTGTGTGGTCATCTATCGCTCCTCCTAGGAAAATAATACGATCACGAAGTAGGCGAGAGTAAATATCATACGCTCGCTCACCAAACTGACTTTTTTCTATAACTGTTGGAATTAACATAACTTTATAATATACCGAAATACCTTTCAAATCAAATTTTAAATAAAAAAAACGCCAACTTTATTTAAGTTGGCGTAAAATAGTCCAATAGGCATAGATTGAAATATTCAATCTTCTTAGTCCTTTTATAAAGCTAATAAATCATAAATGATTTACCAAGGTTCAATGCTATCAGAGCATTTCTGTGGTTTTACCCCTGTACATCATAGAGCAATGGCTTTATGAATTTTTGTGTACCCCCTTTTCCAATTTTATAAAAATACCTCAGTTTTCGATTCTAGATAACCGATCCTTCTCAATATATAATCCCTTCCTGATATAAAACCAGACTTTTGTTATACACGGATTAGAGAACTATTTGTTCTGATTCTATCTCTGTATTAAAAGTAATGCAACTTTTATAATTTTTATTTATCCACAGTTTTTAAATGTACCTATCACTTAAATTTTTCACACGTGCGAGTGGGGTAATATGGATAATGAGGACGATACAGTCAATAAAACAAAAAAATAAATGATTCTTGACTATTTTTTATACAAGTGCTAATCTAAAGCCAGATTTAACCTTTGTAAAAAAATAAAAAAAATGAACAAAAAAAGAATTCTTATCTCTGTTACCAACAAGACTGGTATAGAGAAATTTGCTAAATTAATCCCTTTGGGTTATGAAATTATTTCTACCGGTGGTACATTAGATTACTTGGAAAAACATGGAGTACCTTGCATTAACATTCAGGATATTACTGGTTTTCCGGAAATGATGGGTGGTAGATTAAAAACATTAAATCCATATATTTTTGGTGGAATTTTGGCCGACACCTCGAACGAAGAACATTTGAAAGTAATTGCTGAGCATGGTATTAATTTAATCGATATTGTTGTAGTAAATTTTTACGACTTTAATGCTGATAAAAGAATGGAAAAAATCGACATTGGAGGTCCTTCATTATTACGTGCGGCTTCAAAAAATGGAACTTCAGCTATTCCATTGATTGATCCGGATGATTATGATGAAGTGATCGAAACTATTATTAAAAGAAATGATTGGCGAGATAAAGAAATTGGTACTTTACTTCCTTATGATATGAGACAAAAGCTTGTAATGAAAGTTTTTAGTACAACTGCAAAATATGATTGGGAAATATCTCAATGGATGGAAATGAGGGCGTTGGACGGTCAAAACTTTTTTACAGATTAAACAAAACCCTTCACAGCTTTACTAAGTAGTGAAGGGTTTTTATTTTATATACAAAATATTTAATATATTGATTATTTTATTTTTTTATGGTAATTTTTAGATAAATTTGAATTTTAAAAACATAAAACTATGAATAGATTTTTTATTAAAAAAAGTTATGAGTATGACAAAGACCCTTTGTTTCGTTTGTTTGCTAAAGCTCAGTCACAAGTATTTTTTGAAAAATGTAATACTGTAATTACATTTGAGACTATTTATAGTCGATATTTAAATGGAGCTACAATAATAAGTCTTTTTAAAAAAGATTTTAAAGAAGTAACAGGTAAAAATTATACATATCAACTGCTAGATGAAACATTAAGAATAACAGGAAGGTTGATTGAAGAAGAAAAATGGTATCAAAATGCTCGTAGCAGCTAAAAAACCCGCAAATGCGGGTTTTTCTTTTATTCTTTTATTTCTGATTTTCTAAGAATTGGAAGACTTTTTCGTTAGTCAGAACATTTTCAGTGTGAGCACGAGCACGTTCTGGGTCAGCATCTTTGTAGTGTTCTAAAATGTGTTCTACTTCGTGTTCGACATCGACTTCTTCAGGTTTCAAATTTTCTATTTTAGCTATTTCATTTAAAACTAGAGAAAGTTTTGATCTTTGTTCTGCATCTTTTCGGAAATCTGCACGTAGGTCAGCGTCAGTCTTTTTTAAATGTTTTAAGTAATCCTCAAATTTCATTCCCATTTGAGTAATATCACTCTCCATTCTTTGTAAGATTTTATTTGTTTCAGACTCAATCAAGATTTCTGGTACATCCATTTCTGATTTTTCAATAATCTTTTCGATGATTTTGATTCTTGTTTTTTCTTTGATATTATTCTCTTTTTCCAATTTCATATTATCACTAATTTTTGTTTTAAAATCAGCGATATTTTCAAAAGGTCCCATGGCTTGGACAAATTCATCGTTGAATTCTGGAAGTACTGGTTCTAAAACTTTTTCTTCTTCACCTTCTTTGGCTTCTACTTTTGGAGCTCTTGAGGTGCGAATATCTAGAATAACTTTTTCAATTTCTTCTTCTGTAATATTAGTATTTTTTTCTTCATCAGTAAGTCCTCCAATGATTTCTTTAGCTATTTTTTTATAGTCAGCCATTTTGACTTCAGGTAAGACTGCAGTTTTAATTTTGAAACCTAGGGCATTATTGCGGGCCAATTTTGTGATCATTATTTCTGGTCGTGAAATAGCATCAATTTTATTGTCTTCAAGAATTTTAGGATAATGCTCAGCCAAAGCTAACTCAGCCATTTCTTCTAAGATTTTAATTTCAGGAACTTTAGAAAGGATGATAGCTTCTGGAGCTTTTCCTTTTCGAAAACCATCGATTTCAATATTTTCACCAATTAGCTTTAAGGCTTTGGAATAATAACTTTCAAAAGCTTCAGCCTCCAATTCTCCTTCAATTTCTACTATACTTTGTGGTAATTTGTTTATTTTTATTTGCATATTTTCATATTATATTTATTGAGCCATTTTGTCAAAATTAAAAATCCTCCAGTCTAGTGGAGGATTTTTAATGAGTAAATTAGATTATATTTTACTATCGATATTATTGATATCAGTAGTATTTAAATCTGTCTCTAGTCCAGAAAATTCATCTGTGGTGACTTGAGCTGGGTTGTTTCTTTGCTCTATTTGTTTT
>CALQZZ010000026.1 GCA_943350065.1 Candidatus Nomurabacteria bacterium | reverse complement strand
TTTGCTTGATGAGCCGACAAACAATCTCGATAAGGCTGGTATTGCACATCTGACAGAATTTCTACGAAACTATAAAAAAACAGTCATCGTCATTTCCCACGATGCGGAATTCCTGAATGCTTTTACTGAAGGAGTTTTTTATTTAGATATTCATACACGAAAAGTGGAGCAATATGTCGGTAACTATTTCAACGTGGTAAAAGATATCAAAGCTCGTATTGAAAGAGAAAATATGAAAAATGCTCAACTTGAAAAAACTATTCAAGCCAAGAAAGATCAAGCCAATGTCTTCGCTCACAAAGGGGGACGTCTACGTCTCGTAGCTCGTCGTATGCGTGAACTCGCTGAAGATCTGGAAGAAGACATTGTGGATGTCCGCAAAGAAGATAAGGCTATTCGTCCATTTATTATTCCTGCACAGCAAGATATGATCGGTGAAATAATAAATATTTCTGCCTACACTACGCTCAATCCAAAAACTCATAAAATAGTAAAACATAAAGCTCATATTTCTTTAAATAAAAATCAGCACTTGCTTTTGAAAGGTCCAAATGGAATTGGAAAAAGTACATTACTGGAAAGCTTGGCTAGTGGCCATGCCGAAGGTACAAATATTAAAGAGGGAATCCGTATCGGATATTATCGCCAAGATTTTTCTACTTTGAATTTTGATCACACTGTCTATGAATCTTTGGCTTCAGCCATGGCTATTGGCGGAGAACGCCTTGATGAAGAGCGTATGCGCTCGATAGCTGCGAGTTTTCAAATTACGGGTGAATTTATCCGTACAAAAATTGGCAGTCTTTCTGAAGGACAAAAAGGACTCGTTGCTTTTGCTCGTCTCGTAATGGAAAAACCCGGACTACTAATCCTAGACGAGCCGACAAACCATATAAACTTCCGTCACTTACCTGTGATCGCCAAAGCTCTCGATGAATACAAAGGCGCAATGATTCTAGTCTCTCACGTCCCTGAATTCGTAGACCAAATTCGTATTGATGAAATTTTAGATTTAGAGAAATAAACTGTTGAAAAATAGATTGACAGGTTTTTTAAAAGGAGTACATTTAAAGTAAACAAAGACCTTTTAAATATTTCTAATTAATAAATCTGGAAAACATGAAAAATCCAACAGTAACTTTAACGTTCAAACCGTTAAATCGCGGCTGGTTCAAATGTATCCAGACTGGCGAAAAAACAAAAAACTGTGATAAGTATCGCAGTTCGCATAGAAATCTTGCAGTCTCGGCTGTTAAGAATGCTAATAAAATTAGCATGAATGCTCTTGGTGTATGGAGATGTCCAGAGTGTCATGTTATGAACATAAATGGAAAATTATACGAAAACAATATTTGCCCAGTCTGTGGCAAGGTCGTAAACCTTTATGTAAGAGCTTATTAAAAGAAACTGGCTAATTAGCCAAAACACAAACACCGTTCCAGCACCGGGATAAAGTAGCTACCAAGCAGGACGTGTAGTACCACACAAAAGCCATAGCAAAAGCGTGTGTGAAGGAAACAGGTCGTGTCTGTTTCGTTTTTAGTTAATTTATTATCAAAATGGGCGTAATCTTTATGATTACGCCTTTTTTATTACCTACTTGACATATTTAATATAAATATGCTATCTTGGATTTAGATAAACTTTTAAAAATACAAAAAATATGGGATATATCCTATCAAATGCAAAACTTGTCATTAACGACAAGAGAAAACAAGTTAAAGAAATCAACATCAACTTGACTGATTTTAAAATAGTGAATGTTGCAAACATTCCTACTAATCTGAAAGTAAAATATTTACATGAAGATGTAGAAATTAAAGATGATGCTGTGTGTGTCGGCTGTGGTAAGCCACCACTGACACATTTCAAAATTGGTAAACAAAAAATAAAAGTACTTTCTGTTTGGAATGATGGGGGATACTATCAAATAAATTTTAAAAAGAAGGAAGAGAAAAAGATTTTTTCTAATATCATCAAAATGATGAGAAAAGAATTTTTTCATGGTAAATATTTTTGCCTGGATTGCCAGATTGGCAAGCAATAAACAATATACCCTCGCACAGAAATGTGTGAGGGTGTTTTTTTACAAACTCACTTCGCACTTTCTGCGATAGCAAAATATGCGAAGTGAGTTACTGATTGTAGCAAGGACAGTCCTGGATGATTAACGAAATATTACTTCACTAATCTCAAAACCCCTTCTGTATCTTTAGAGTCTAGATAACTTTCATATTTTTCTAAGTTTGGAATATTAATATTTAAATCTATTTTAGGCACAGTGAAAATTATTTTTGATACCCATTCTTTCTGCACTAAATTTTCTTTATACATACAATTATCTAAATCACCAGAAAGAAGTATCTTTTTATTTTCTCCAATAATTTCAAAAATAGAATTATCATACTCTTCTATATTTTTTACGAAAATAATGTAGTCATTTATATTATTAATTCCTTGAATGACTTTTGTCCATAAATCTTTGTTTCCACTTTGGACGATTATTGATTTGTCTTCTGGAATATTCGCAATATCTACATCATTTAATACATCAAAAGTTTTCTCATTTCCTATCTGATTCAATAATTCTTCTTTCGCCATTGGAAAGGCTGTGAAGTAAATAACCTTGGAACCTTGCTGTATTAATTTACCAGCCAAAGTAACAGAAAAATACGAAGCTCCAGATTTACAAGCCCCTGTCACCAAACAAGGCAAAAATGATTCGTTGAATTCAAAGTCTTTATTATCGAGTGTGATTTTGTTAGACATGAAATTATTTGTTATCCCCTTATCTTCTTTATCCCTCGAAGTCCTAGAATCAACGAAACTAGAATAATTATTTTTAAAATATAGTGGCTGTGAATATCTAGAAAATATTTTGTCATCGGGGTCATTTTGCCGACGAGTATGTGCACAGTGATGGCTAGTGGTAAAGTCAAAAACAACCAATTCAATTTTGGAATCTCGACATGCATCTTTCGAAAAAGTTTTGACAGTAAAGGAGAAAGTAAAAATACAGCTAGAAAAGACAAAACGGTGTCGAAAATAGCAAAATCAAAAAAGCGAAAGTGTCTCAAATATTCCAAGGTAATCATATGTTACATTATAGCAGACTTCTACTACTAACTAGAACGGTTCTTGCGAGTTATAGAACAATTCTAAGGACTTAGAGTTTAAATTCTATGCCTGCATGTTCAAGTGCTTCTTGTATATCTCTTTTTGTTATATTATAATTAAACCTAAGAAAGTCTATCCAGGGGTTGATTAGTTTATCATTCCTCTTATGATTTGAAGCATATCTCGTAAAGGATTGTATTTGCTCTCTTTTCTCTCTTTCTCCAAAAGTTTTTGTCTCTTTTATTGTTTCGGTGATATCTTTTTTAGAGTTATTGATTCCTAATTTATTATTATACACTTCTCTTTTTGATTGATCTTCTAATACAACCCGTGCTTCACTTAAAAGTGCTTGTATTTTTTCATAATTCGTACGCAAAACTTCATTTGTATTAACTTTATCTGGATGATATTGCATTGAAATACGTCTAAAGGCTTTGTTTACTTCTTCTTTTGTTGCATCAAAAGAAACTCCTAATCTTTCATAATAGTTTTTTTCTTCCCATTTATGTATATTTTCTAAAAATACTGGTATTGTTTCCATTGTTTTATTATATAAAATTATACAACTCGTTGCTAGTTATATATATTAAAGGAACTTAATGTTTATTTTCTTTAATTATTATTTCGTGATTAAAATCTTTTGGCAATACCTCAACAATCAAATCAGGTTTTATATTTTCTTTTGATATAAATTGCCACTCTGATGGATCTTCAGATAATTTTTCAAAATTACTTTTATTTAATATATAAACATACCCGTTACTTAACACTGTATCCATATTTTGATCAGCTGAAAAGATTGGGGTTACCTTACCATTATAATATTTCATATTCATTCCATAAGTCATCGATGATGCCTCTGTTTTCTCTGGTGAAATAATTGCCATATACATAGCAACAGATGGGATATTTGTCGCATAAATTCCATTCTGTTTATTTTTAGGATCAGTTGAAAGGTCTTCCGCCTGTCTTATCTCAAGGGTATTGTCTACAAACTTTGAAGAACCATGAAAAACAAAACCCTGTTCTTCTATGCTTTTCAACAATTCTTCTTTATTAGAATTTTCACCTAAAAATTTATCCAACTCTTCGGAAGATATAAAACCCTTGCCTTTGTACTCCTCAAATAGTTTTTGAGCCAACTGAGCATACTCAGGCTTTTTTACTTTTTCTATACCATTAAGTTTGTCCATAAATTTATTATATCAGATTTTATTCATACCTCGGAGCTTCTTCGGTAATCCCTGCGACGTGGTTTGAGGCGCGGGCGAAGGCGTAGAGGACACTACTTAAACGGTTTAAGTATGCGAGGGTTTGGGCGCTTAGAGTTTTTATTGGAGCAGATTCTGGAGCAGAAATCTCTGCAAAAGATTTCTGCTCTTCTGCGACTCCTACTACTCGGCGTTCTGCACGGCGAGCGATAGTGCGAGCGATGTCACAGAGCGATGCGAGCTCTGTACCACCAGATACGAAAAAAGTTTTTATCGGTGGAAGCATTTTTTCGATGCCGTCGATTATTTCTTCGAGCCATTTTACTTTTTCTTCTACAATTGTTTTATCAGCACCAGCGAGTTCAGCTTGAATAATAAAAAGGTCTTGTTGAATTCTATCGATAGTTTCAGCAAGTTTTATTTCTCCAGTAGCCAAAGTAAAAGCCACCTTTAAATTGGCGGCTTTTACTTTTACTAAACCTAGAAAGGAGTTAATTTCATCCATAGAGCCGAGAGCTTCTGCTATCGCACTACTTTTTGATATACGTTGATCGCATCCAAAAGTTTTTGTTGTTCCATTGTCTCCTTTTCTAGTGTATAGCATTTTATTTTTATATTTCGCAAAGTCCTCCTACGCAAGCGAGTTCTTTCTTTACTTCTGTTTCATCTTCTCTTTCATAAGTTACGATCTTTGAGAAATCAATTTCACCGAGTCTTTCTTTCATTTCTTCATATTTCTCTTTTGTGATTTCTTCATAAGGAGCGAGTTGGTAAACATGGTTTGAACGAGGTAGGAATGAAAGTCCTCCGACTATTTCCCAATTCTCATAGATCCAGTTTGCCACAGCGAGCCATTCGTCTTCTCCGACAGAAATAGTTACAGAAGGGTTGTGTTCAGTGTAGTGATTTTTCACAACTTTCCAGTGTTCGAGCTGAGCGATAGCATCAACATCATTTTTACAAATAGCACCTTCTGGAGCCTTTATAGGGAATTCTAGGACATATGTAGTAGCATCTTCTCTTGATTGTCCGACTTCTGGGAAATGAGGCACACCTTGGTCACGTAACATTTTGAAAAGAGCATCTGTAGTAGAAATACGAACACGGCGGATATAGTATGGAGCATGGCGAGTATGCATTCCAGAAGAACAGTCCACAGTTTGTGAAGTATTTCCAGATGGCTTAACACAAGTCACACATGTTGATTGATTAACACCAAATTTTTCTGCGTATTTTTTATTTACTTTAATTGCTTCATTTTTTAATTTCTCAAGAACTTTCGGATCACGCACTAGTGCACAATCCCATTGTCCTGTGATTGAAACACCGAGCAGTCTTTCCTTCTCACAATTCTTTTTCCATTCTTTAGAAAGGTAAGGGAAGTATGTGAGGGTAGATTGATATGTACCTAGGATTGTAGCGACACGAATTTTTCTTAAAAGACTCTCTTCTGTATCTTCAGCTCGAGCGACGACTTCTGAAAGGTTACAGAATTGTTTTGATTGAAGAATAATTTCTCCACAAGGATTTGTACCCCAGGCTGGGTAGATACCACCTTTGAATTGATCAAGTCGGCGTTTTGGTAAAGTATTTGCTAATCCTCCACGATTGAAAATGCCTCGTTCTCCAGATCCAGACTTCATCAAAGCTATCCATTCATCAAGGAATTCTGTTGAGCTTGGTTTTGTAGTGTATACAGCAGAATTGTTTGCGAGCATTCTTTGTCCTTCGTTTAGATAAAATTGTCCTTTTTTAGAATCACGAATAGCTTCATCATCTAAATCAGAAAGGGAAATCATCGCACTACGACGTACACCTCCAGCCACGACACATTCACCGATTTTACAGATAATATCATGAGCGTCCATGTTTGAAAGGTGACGTCCTTGTCGGCGAAGAATTCTTTCACGTGAAAATGCTAAAAGTTCTTTGATTGGTGCAGGACCAGAACTCTTGCCACCCATAGTCTTTAAACGGGCACCAGCTGGGCGTAATTGAGAGAAATCAAAGTTTATGTCTTCACCTTCAAACCAAGTCTTTAAACCTAAAGAGAAAGCGTCTGCCCATCCTTCTTTACTATCAGCAATGACATGGGTGATAGCTTTTTTGTTTGTTTGTTTTTGGATTTGTGGAAGAGCTTGAATATTCTCACTTTCTACAGACCATCCGACACCAGTACCACACATTGAGATATACATTATTTCTGCAAAGTCTTGGAAAGTTCTAGGGGCGATGAAAGAACAGTTGTAAGCACAGACATTGGTACGACGAGCAGCTTTACCTGCAAATTGTAAAAGACGCATTGAAGGCAAGGCTTCTTGCTTGAGCATCGTCTCTCTTACTTCTTTGTATTCAGCATCAGTCAAACTTCCGTTGACATTGTCGCGCATAAAATCGACATATCGATCGACAGTCTCAATCCAGGTCTCACGACGGTCTTGTTCTGGTATCCATTTTGCATAAGTACGATAATACACGAGTTCTGCTAGGGAATTACGGAAATATTTCTTACTTTCAGTGAAAAGTTCTTTCACATCCTCTGGCACAGTACCGACTTTTTCACGAACCAAAGAACGCTCTTGCCTGTAAAGGATATATCCTTTGGCAGTATTCAAAAAATCTGAATTTATGAGTTCGTTTTCAACGATATCTTGAATAGTTTCAACTGTCGGAATGAAATTCTTGATTTTATTCTCTTTTTGAACCAAAAGAAGCTTGTCCATTACTCCGTACATGACTTTTTCAGCGTGTTTTTCGTCGCCTTCTTTGACAGATTGCATTGCTCGGAAAATGGCACGCGTAATATGTTTACTATCAAAAGGCACAATCATACCATCTCTCTTTTGAATCTTTTGAAGGGAAGCATATTTCTTTAAGTTCATATCTTTTTTCATATTTTTAATTT
>CALQZZ010000025.1 GCA_943350065.1 Candidatus Nomurabacteria bacterium | reverse complement strand
CGCGAAAGTGATATTATTCTAAGTACTTCACCTAAATATCCCAGCCCAAACCAACATGTTACAGCTACAATCAGTACCAATGCCACAGATCTAAACAAAGCAAATATTTCTTGGTCAATAGGTGGAAAAGAAATTATTTCTGCTATAGGTAAGAAAACTTTTATATTCGACATGGGTAGTATTGGAGAATCTATATCCATTCAAGCAAAAATAGATACTGTTGATGGACAAAGTATTACAAAAAATATTTTGTCGACTCCAGCCGAAGTAGATATGCTCTGGGAAGGGGACGATAGTTATGTTCCACCCTTCTACAAAGGAAAAACCTTAGTTTCAGAAGAAGGTACTTTTAAGGTGGTCGCTATTCCAAACATGACAACAAAATATGGACACATGACTCCCGAAAACTTATCTTATGCTTGGACAAAAGATAATAGTGGTCAACCAAATGATTCTGGTTGGGGTAAAAATTACCTTATCTTTAAAAATAGCTTTTTGGACGATAAAAATGTAATTGAAGTTACTGCTTCTGATCTATCTGGAGACACTAGCACAGTAGGCAAAATAACACTCAGTACTACAAATCCGGAAATAGTTTTTTATAAAAATGATCTAAAGCTTGGAATACTATACAATAACACTATTGGTGATGGTTTTAATTTAGACACAGGTGGTGCTACTTTCATCGCTGAGCCCTATTTCTTTTCACCTAAAAATATTGATTCACCAAACCTTAATTTTGATTGGGTTATAAATGGATCACAAACTTCTACACCCACACCCAAAAATGTTCTTTCTATCAAACCAAACCCAAATGAATCAGGCACAGCTAAAATAAGACTCACTATTACTAACATAAAAACACTTTCTCAAACATTAACCAAGGAATTTAATGTTAATTTTTAAAAAATGAAAAAACTTATTTCAAAAATTTTAATAGTCTTAGTAATAATTTCAGTTTTTTCTTCTTCTATTTTAATAAAACCTAAAATTTCTTTAGCGACAGGGGTTTGCTCTATCCAATCAGCAAGGTTTGATCCTTCTGGTACAAAATCAGGTTCTTGGTATACAGACGCTGCTCATCCCGATGTGACTGTTGATATAGTCACCGCAAACTGCGAAGGACAGACAATTCAAGTTAGTATCACAGAATTAGATTTTCCAAGTCCCGATGATGATATTTCAACCTTAGACAATCACTCTATTGTGGTGCCAACTAGCAACCATATGATAATTCATATGAAAGCAGGGGAGGATGAATGTGAAGTAGGTGGAAGTCCAGACTGTCATTATTATCTTTCAGTCTATCTGCCAGGATCAAGTATTAATGACTACAACTCAGACAACAAATATCATGGTACTTTAAAATACAACTGTGATACTGCTTGTTTAGATGACTGGCAATTTGTTTCCGAAGAATTAGTTGCTGGGCCAGCAAATACACTAGGTACATCTGATCCAAAAATTGACTATTATCCTTTAGCACCATTACCAGAAGTAGGAGTAGAATGTGCCACCAATCCAGATTCAAATGATCCGACAAATACAAATTGTGTTCATACTCAACCCACAGATTCAAACCCTTGTCCTTTTGGTGATTATTTAAATGCTTTAATAAAAGTATTTATTGGGCTTTGTGCTGTGTTGGCAATGATAATGATAGTCATCGGCGGTATTGAATATATGACCAGTGAGCTTATCTCTAGTAAAGAAGAAGGGAAGAAGCGTATTACAGGTGCCCTCTTTGGTCTAATTATTGCCTTATCATCTTATGCCTTACTCAATACCATCAACCCCGCAGTACTTCAAATTTGTTTAAATAAATTACCAGAGGCAACAGTTACAATAGTACCAGCATCAGCAAATGAATATAAACTTGCAAGCACACAAGCAACTGATGTTAAATTTAAAAGAACAATTTGGTACGAACAAATAAAAACTATTTCTGCTTTGCCAGAATATAATATACCACCTTGTTTACTAGAAGCCGCAATACAAAGAGAATCTATGGGAGTGGCTGGACTTGTTGGCCATGATGAAAATGCCCCATCTCCTGGTATTAAATCTAGAAGAGATTTTATTGCTTCAGGATTAAAAAAAGATGGTACAACTTTTACTCCAAACGATACTGCTAAAATAACAGATCATACATTTAGAAATAATGGAAATTGGAGTGGTAATAATATCTTTAGTGCACCTAATCCCAGCGCACCTGACCTAGGAATGGACTGGAGATTTTCTGCTTCTATGGGAATGTTTGGTGTAACATTTTTCCCTCACGGCTCTACAGCAGGAGCCAATTATGATGTAGGTCTTCCTGTAACAACAATAGCTGGACACACAACAGTATCACCTCAAGATATTTTAAATAGTCCTAATATAGACATGCGTGTAGCGGCAGAAATAATGCATAATTTTTACAATTCATGTGGTCAAGATGTTGAAAAAACTTATAGGAAATATGGTTCTGGAAGTTGTAATGGTAGTAATGCATTTACTAACAAAGAAGCACCTTTAAGAAAAAGTTTATACGATCAATGTGTAGCTCAATTATAATATTATGCAAAAAAGAAACGTTGTACTTTTAATAATCACTTTAGTAGCAATAACTGCTGGTTTTTTTCTATACCTATATTTTTTCCCTCAGGCAAAACCTGTAGTAAATAATCCAGATGTCGCTTCACAAAACTTTTTTCCATTTGGAAACACTCCAAAGAAAAATACACCCACAGGCCCAGCTAACATATCAGGAACAGGAATATTAAATCCTTTGACAGGCAATGATTCAATTTTAAATAGTCTACCAATCAAAAAAATCTCAAGCTTTCCTATAGCTGGATTCGGAATTTACAACAAAGAAGTGTTTTCTAATATTCCAGCAGTGGTAAATACAACCCCACCCCAAACCCTCCCCTTATCAGGTGAGGGAGTAAATGCTACTACGACTAACACTACTACTCAACCCCCTGATAAGGGGGCGAAGGGGGTTGTATTAAAAACAACAAAACCAATCAAACCAACTCCACCACCAACAGAATTGATTACAATGGTTCGATACATAAACAAAGAAAATGGAAATATTTACCAAACACCAGCTGATACTATCACTGAAACAAAAT
Organism: Candidatus Nomurabacteria bacterium; assembly: GCA_943350065.1. Lineage (GTDB taxonomy): Bacteria > Patescibacteriota > Minisyncoccia > Phycocordibacterales > UBA9973 > UBA9973. The sequence continues at coordinate 4,318 of CALQZZ010000025.1, read as the reverse complement.
ACACAAATACAATAATTCCAAAAATTTACGAAGGTTTATTTGTAAACAATACAAAGACTGTTGTAATGCGATATTTAAATATCGACAATAAAACAATTGAAAGTTATTTAGGGATTTTACCAGTTGAAGTTTTAGGAGGGGATGGAACTGGAACAAATGAAATAAAAGGTTCTTTCTTGCCACAAAACATTATCGATATGAGTATCTCACCAGACAATAGTAATATTTTTTATCTATTCAAGAATGCCTCAAACAATGATTCTAGTATTATCGGTGCTACCGCTGGTGCACAAGGAGATAAAAAAACTCAGATCTTTAGCTCAGCTTTTACTGGCTGGCTTTCACAATGGCCTAATGCAAAAATGATTACTTTAACCACAAAACCAGCTGCTGATTATCCTGGATATATGTATTCTATTGATCCAAATAAAAAAGATTTTAATAAAATCTTAGGTGGCATAAACGGACTCACTACATTGACCAGTCCATCTGGAGCAGATGTCCTTTATAACAATTCTACAAATGGTGGTTTGGATTTAAATATCTATCATATCAATAGTGGCAACTCGGACAAATTATCTATTAAAACATTACCTGAAAAATGTGTTTGGACAAAAGCCAATGATGCTATTTATTGTGCTGTTCCTAGATTTTTAGATAATGCTAAATACCCTGATGCTTGGTACAAAGGATTGATTTCTTTTGGAGATGAAATCTGGAAAATAGATGTGACAAATTTAAATGCTAAAAAAATATCTGATCCATTACAGGTAGTAGGAGAGGAAGTAGATGGAATAAAACTTACACTAGATGACAATGAAAAACACTTGTTCTTTATGAACAAAAAAGATAATTACCTTTGGGAATTAAAGACGATATAATTGTTAATAAAAAAACCGGCAATGCCGGTTTTTTTAAATCTTACCTATATATTTAATTACGACTCTGCGAGTAGGTCCATAGCCAGTTGACTCTGATTTTAAATCACTAGAATTGGAAACATATTCATGTACAATACGACGATCAAAAGCAGACATTGGATCGACTTCTACACTTGATTGAAAATATCTAGCTCGTTCAGCTATCATATGTGCAACAGCCCGGACATTTTCAACTCTTTTTTTATGAAAACCATCTATATCTATCAAGATGCCTTCATGTCTTTCCTCCACTCCTTGTTGAGGAGGGGATTGAGGGGTGGTGGTTTCCACAATTCTCCTAATCAAATGATTTAGTGAATGTAAAGCTTCACCTTCACGACTAGTGAAAAAATGAGGCTGATCTACAGAGACAGAATACCAGGTCGTTTGAGAATTATCTTCTTTTAAGACATCAATATTTAGAACAGAAATATTCATATTTTGAATTATTTCTTTTATTAAATTTTGTATTTCTGTATTATTCATAATATTTTTCATTAAACTATAAACAGTTTTAATTATATCAATTAATTCTTCACAGACAAACCTTTATTTAAAGCATTCTTTTTATTAACATAAATTTGCTGACCCACAGTAAAGAGGTTACTGGTCACCCAATACAGTGCCACAGCCCCAGAAATGCCATATGCAATGAATGTAATTATAAAAGGGAAAACATACTTCATTTGCATTTGCATGCTCTTAGCAAAGCTTTCTTGGAAAGAAGCCTTACCACTAGTAGTAGTCGGTTCGTTCTTAGGCATATAGTGTGCTTGTAAAAACTGAGACAAGCCAGCAAGGACAGCTAAAAACAAACTCTTTTGACCAATATCTATTAAACCTAAAAAGTGAGTATTTACATTTGTTGGTATTTTAACAAAAGAATACATTAAACTACTATCAAAATTTATTCCTTTATAAAAAACATAATAAAGAGCTAAAATAATAGGAATCTGAATTAAAACCAAAAGACAACCAGAAAAAGGGTTGGTTTTATATTCTTTATAAAGTTCAAAAGTTTTTTTAGCAACTTCTTCTTTACTTAAACCAGAATTTTTAATCTTAGCGATTTCTGGTTCAAGAATTTTCATTTTAGCCTGACTTTCAATAGATTTTTGAGAGAGAGGGAAGAGGACTGTTTTTACTAATAAAGTAAGAATAATAACAGCAACACCAAGGTCTCCACCTGGAATGATGTTTATAAGAAAAGCTAAAACGTTAATAAATGGCTTATAGAGAGCAATATTCCAAATTTGATGTAACATTATCTCATTCTATATTATTCACTCCAACATATCAATATGATTTTTTTGCCATGGATGACAACGGAGAATCCTCAGAGCTGTTAGTCTTAAACCCTTAAGGGCTCCGTATTTTTCTATTGCTTGTTTACTATATTCTGAACATGTAGGATAAAAAACGCAATTTCTTTTGTTTTTTAAAGGTGAAATTCTCTTTTGATAAAAATCAATTAATTTTATTAAGTATATTTTTAATTTCATTTTCTAGATTTAAGATAGGATTATAAAGCTTATTTTTCTTTTTTCCAAAGAATTCCATGCTTTTCTTACCAAAGACAAGCACGCCAATCACTCCCTCTCCTTTAAAAGGAGAGGGTAGGGGTGAGGTTCTTAATATTTTTCTAAGTACAGCATAACCACGACGACGTAGTAAATTCCTTCCAACAGCTCTTTTGCAAGCTGTTTTTGGGGCAGTAAAGGAAATACGGATTGAGTTCTCCCTCCCATTCGCTAAGGGGAGGGCTGGGGTGGGGTGCATGTATTTAAAAGATAAATTAGCAGAATTAACAAAACGGCCTTCTTTGAAGACCTTTTCGACCGTTTTACGGTCAGTTCTGTTTTTTTTAGGTAGCATACGCTATAAAAAGCTTATACTGCAAGCTTTTTTCGTCCTTTTTGTAAACGACGCTTTAGTACAGCCTTACCATTTTTAGTCTTAGAACGAACTAAAAATCCGTGAGTTGTTGCTCTTTTTCTTTTATTAGGTTGGTATGTTTGTGACATATTTATATATTATGTTAAATAAGCAAAAAAATCAAGTAAAATACTTATCCACAGTTTATAAACACAGTTAATAAGTTTTGTTTATTTCCTTTGAAACACAAGAGCGGGTATAATAGTTAACATGATTGATGCAAAAGAACTTTGGAGAAAATGTTTAGGTGAAATAGAAAATGAAGTTTCAAAAGCTAACTTTAGTACCTGGTTCAAAAACACTTGTATTATAAAAGAGGACACAGGTGTTATTTATATTGGAGTACCAAACGAATTTGTACGAGATTGGCTTAAAAATAAATACCACAAACTAATAACTAAAACTATTGCAGATTTTTATGATTCTATGCGAGCAGTAGAATATTCAATTACTAAAATTGATAGTATTCAGAAAGACATACAAATTGGAGCAGGGGATTTTACTCAACAGAATACAAACAAAGAACTTCCATTAAAAGATCTTTATATAAACAAAGAAGACAATTTAAACCCTCGTTATAAATTTGATTCTTTTATTGTTGGACCTTTCAATGAGCTGGCTTATTCAGCTGCTCAAAATATTGTCGCCAAGCCTGGAATGAATTACAATCCGTTTTTTGTTTATGGAGGTACAGGACTCGGAAAAACACACTTACTCCAGGCGATAGGTAATGCTATTAAAGATAAATATCAAGATAAAAAAGTTCATTATATAACTCTTGAAAAATTTGCTACAGATTTAGTAAACTCTTTCCAAGCAGGGAATAATAAAGCAAATGCTTTTAAGGAAAAATATCGTAAATATGATTTATTAATCATTGATGATATTCAATTTATTGGAAAAATGGAAAAAACTCAAGAAGAGCTTTTTCATACATTCAATACTTTTCATGAAAACAATAAACAAATTGTTTTTTCTTCTGACAAACATCCAAATTTTATTCCAGGTCTAGAAGACAGATTGAAGTCTAGATTTTCTGCTGGAATGATAGTAGATATTTCGGAACCAGAATATGAATCACGTCTAGCTATTCTTAAAGTTAAATTAAAAGAACAAGGAATAACCTTAGAGGATGAATTGGTTCAATATGTGGCTGAGGCCATTCAGGGTAATATAAGAGAGTTGGAAGGATCATTAAATACAATAATAGCTCAATTAAGACTTAAAAATAGGCCTATTTCTGTAAATGAAGTAAAGAATTTAATAAAAAACAATATTAAACCAAAGAAAAATGTAGCCATAAAAGAGATCGTAAAAATCGTAGCTGATTTTTACGATCTAGAAGAGACTGAAATATATGAAAAAACAAGAAGAAAAGAAATAGTAAGAGCAAGACAAATTGTTATGTATCTTTTAAGAGAAGATTTTAATATATCTTATCCATTAATAGGTCAAAAACTGGG
>CALQZZ010000024.1 GCA_943350065.1 Candidatus Nomurabacteria bacterium | reverse complement strand
TTTTTGTTCTGGTAAGATTTGCGCAAAGACAGTATAGTCGTGAACTTTCTTTTCATAATCTTCATCGCTCCATTTTGAAACTTCATCTCCTGAAATAACTATTTCACTATTTTTTATTCCGACAGACATTGTCACTGCTCGTACAGTATCAACATTGTCTCCTGAAATAATTCTTATTTTTATTCCACGATCTTGAAAGAAACTAATTGCTTCTTTTACTCCAGCACGTAAAGTATTAATAAAAACAAAAACAGACACCATAGAAAGCTTTGTATTTGAAAGCTCACGAGGTAGAGATGATTCATCTGAACGAACAACGCACAAGATTCTTTTCCCTGTATGTGCATTTTTTTGTAAAATATCTTCCAGCCATTTCTTCTCAACAAGATTAACTATTTGTGGTAAGAAAACACTCGCAGTACCTACAAACACAGTTCCTTTACCAAGCTTATCATTTATCATTACAGCACCGTATTGTCTCCAAGAAGAAAATGGTAGTGCATTGCTGGCTTCACTCTCTCTTACTTTTTCTTCACCTATATATTTTTCTATAGCAGAAATAGTCTGAGAGGAATCACCTGATCCATTTATATATAGAGAAGTTAAATCAAAAACTACTTCTTTGGAAACACCCTCTGGCATAAAAACATCTTCGACAACGAGAATATTGTCAGTCAAAGTCCCAGTCTTATCCATACAAAGGTTTTTTATTCTACCGAGTTTTTCTGTCGCATTTATTTCTTGGAATAAAACATTGTGTTTTGAATAACTAGACGCACCAATAGTGAAAAGCAATGTTGTGATAACCATCAAACCTTGAGGCACGATAATACTAGCCAGGGCTCCGATATGCATTACTATATTTATATATTCTTCATGAAAGAAATATCCACGAACAATAACAAAAATAATACTAACGATAAGTATAAAGCCAGAATATTTTATAACTATATTTATAGATCTTTGAATAGAACTAGGATTCAAAGCATATTTTTTTGCGTCTTCAGTAATTCTAGAAATTCTACTTTCTTTAAAAATATTTTCTACTTGTAGAATTGCATTACCGGAAGTGATAATACATCCAGCAACTAATTTATCATTTTCTTTTTTAGGAAAAGAATCGGACTCTCCTGTGAGTAAGGCTTCAGATATTTCTAAATTACTCGCAGAAATTAAAAGACCATCACAAGGAACTTGATCTCCTAGTTTTAATTTTATTTTATCTCCGACGATTAATTTTTCAGCTAATACATCTTCTTCATTATTATCTTTATTCAAACGTATAGCATGAAGTGCTGTGAGCATTTGCAAACGTTCGAGCATAAATCGAGCACGAATATCTTGAATAACACCGAGCAAAATATTTATAACGAATACTGCTCCTATAAATATAGAAGCTTGTTTATTACCAAAAACGTAAAGTAAAATAACAACAGCAAAAATAATACCATTAACTAAGATTACAGTATTACGAAAGAGTATAGGAAGAACGCTAGGCAATACTCTTTTATATAATTCAAACATGTCCACCCTCATGGATTCGAACCATGGACCCCAGAGGTATAAGCTCTGTGCTCTAACCAACTGAGCTAAGGGTGGTTACTAAAGCTAAATTCTTTTACTTAAATACATTCTACCAAATCCTGTTTTTAAAGTCTTCTCTCTAAGAATCGCTTTATCTTTATCTATACAAGCTTCATAATACACTAATTTTAATGGACGTCTAGTCTTGGTTGATTCAACTAAACCTTTATTATGTTCAACTAAGCGTTTTTTTAAATCGTTAGAAAAACCAATATAAAGATTGTTATCTTTTTTACTTTTTAATACATAAGTATAAAACATATATCATTTTCCCCCACCTGCATCAGCTATGCTGAAGGCATTGCGGGCAGGTTCTTTTTTGGCAAAATTCCATTCGCTATTATTATCTTTTCGTAATCTACTTGTTCCAGTGTCTCTACATCTATTAAAGCATTTGCTATAGCATCTAGGGCTTTTCGGTGATCTGTCAGGACTTTTTCTGCAGACTTTATTCCATCTGTCACTATTCTTTTTACTTCACTGTCAATTCTACTAGCAACTTCTTCTGAATAATCTTTCTCACTTCCACCTCCCCATTTTTGATTACCGACATCTTCAGTAAAGACGACAGGTCCGACGAGATCACTCATCCCCCATCGTGTCACCATAGCTCGTGCAAGACGTGTAGCACCTTGTAAATCAGATGATGGACCAGTAGTAATATCTCCGAAAATCATTTTCTCTGCTACATAGCCACCCATAGACATTGCAATATCATCTATGAATTCTTTTCTACTTTGCAATTTTCTATCTTCGAGTGGTAGCTTGAGTGTGTATCCTCCAGCACTACCACGAGCCACGATTGAAACCTTGTGCACTGGATCAGCATAAGGAAGGACAGAGGCGACAAGCGCATGACCTGCTTCATGGTAGGCAGTAATTTCTTTTTCTTTTTTAGAAAGCAAATGACTCTTTCTTTCAGGGCCGAGCATTACTTTTTCTATTGCGCGAATCAAATCAAATTGAAAAACTTTTTTACGAGCTTCACGAGCAGCGAGGATTGCACCTTCATTCATAAGTGAATATAGATCTGCTCCAGAGAATCCTGGTGTGCGTTCTGCTATTACAGTAAAATTTACATCTTCTGCTAGCGGCTTTTTAATTGCGTGAATTTTTAAAATTTCTTCACGATCGGCACGGTCAGGAAGGTCTAGCATTACACGACGATCAAAACGTCCTGGGCGAAGTAGTGCTGGATCGAGGACATCTGGGCGATTTGTCGCAGCCATAACGATGACTTTTTCATTTGGTTCAAAGCCATCCATTTCAACGAGAATTTGGTTAAGTGTTTGTTCACGTTCATCATTTCCCCCACCAAAGCCTCCACCACGCACGCGTCCAACTGCATCTATCTCGTCTACGAAAATAATTGCTGGAGCTGCTTTCTTTGCCATTTTGAAAAGATCACGCACACGAGATGCTCCGACACCAACAAACATTTCTACGAATTCAGAACCAGACAAATGAAAAAATGGAACACCAGCTTCCCCTGCTACTGCACGAGCGAGAAGTGTTTTACCTGTTCCTGGAGCACCGTTTAGCATTACACCTTTTGGAATTCTTGCGCCGATGTCTAGAAACTTTTTAGGATTTTTCAAAAAGTCTACGATTTCAGAAAGTTCTTGTTTAGCTTCTTTGTTCCCCGCTACATCTTTAAAAGTAACTTTATTGTTTTTATCATTCGGATCTGTGATACGAGCTTTTGATTGTCCAAAAGAAAAAGCTTGCATCCCGGCCCCTTTGACACTACGAGATAAATACCAAAAGAAAAATATTATAATTAATATAGGTAAAGCAAAAGGTAAAATATTTAATAACCAATAACCAAAGCCACTTTCATTTTTTACTTCTATGTTTGTCTTGGCAAGTTGTTCTGGTTTTACTCCATAATTAAATAAAGTTTGAGACAGTGACGCTTCTACTTCTTTCTTGGCTTCTTTTGTATCTCCGTTTATATATGAAATAGTGAGAGACTCTCCTGCTACATCAATATTTTTAACTTCTCCGTTTTGTACACTTTTAGCTAAATCAGAAATAGAAACTTGAGGTGTTTCTTTTACGTTTCCAGATACAACTAAATACAAGGCTGTAATAACCATAAAAATCAAAACCATTCCTGCTATATTCTTTGAAAAACTACTACCCTCTTTTCCATCCTTGACCTTCTTAGGGTCTTTATTTTCTTTATTATTTTGTCCAAAAAAATTCATTTGCATTCGTATAGAATAGCATAAAAGCAATAAAATTGAAAATAAAAAAGAGACCACATTTAGCAGTCTCTTTTTTTGTAAGATTAGAATTAAATTTCTGAAACCATTTGATAATAACTTATCACCCCCACAAGTAACGTTAATTCTTGAAGATAATAATCAATATTATGACAAGTTAATGTAAGCCCATCTAGCATATTACCAAAACCACTTCTTTCATGATAAACACTACAACCATTTACACCAATAGTTTGTAAATAAATTCTTCCATCTTCTTTTATTGAAGCATTAAATTCACACCTTGATTCACTTTCTGAAACTGGTCGACCATACATATGTCCATAAAAAGAAACCATATCATTATGTACTTTTTCTAAATATACTAATGGTCCGCCAATAGCTTTTTCAGAAAAATTATATGGTTCTTTAATTTTTAAATCCTGAAATAATTTTTTTGACTTTTCATCTATTTCAGAACTAAAACCTCCAGCGACACCACCCTTGCATTGCCCAGACTCCATACTAATACTTAATAAAATATCTTGAGGAATTTTTATTTTATTTTTTTCATTCTTTTCACTAAAATTTGAAAAGGTGAAATCAAGATATCTTAAAAGTAGATAAAGCGTAGCAACTGTTGACCGTACTGATAGAGTGTTACTTATTCTGTTTAATTTTGTTCCATTGCATGAAAAACATTTACGTTCACCTAAATAGTTTTTTCCAGAACCATTACATTCTCTGCAAGGTTCATTTTTTACTAATGTTTGCGCAGGTATTGGAATAACAAATTCAAGAAAACCATCTTTAATCCCACTATTTATGGATGCGTCATTAAAACCGAATTTTTCAGTAAAAGAAAGATTTACTTGATCAAAATCAAAAAGATTTGGTGGATAGAAATTAAAATATTTCATCAACATTTTAATAACATTATTATTTGGAGTAATACCAGAAAGAAATGGTACTGCTTTTTCATTGATTAATATTACAATAGCGAATTTTTCCGCATCATAATGCAAGTGATAGATAGTACTTTTCATTTTTATATAGATTATTAGGTTATTTTCAAAAGACTTTTTATTTACATTATAACTTACAAAACAATATGTCAACGCAATAAAACAGAATAAAAATGTGCTAATATTAAAAGATGGCGAATTATGCGGAAAATAGAAAAGCACGTTTTGATTATGAAATCCTCGAAAAATACGAGGCTGGTATTGAGCTTATAGGAACAGAAGTAAAATCAGTTCGTGATGGACGGATGTCTCTCGAAGGAGCTTTCGTGATCGTGCGTGGAGCTGAAGCATTTATTATAAATGCTAATATTCCACCATATCAAGTGAAAAATACTCCGTCTTCTTATGATCCACTTCGCAATAGAAAACTTCTTTTAACTCAAAAAGAAATAGCAGAGCTCGGTGGAAGTGAGAAAAATAAGAGTTTGACTATAGTGCCACTTTCAGTGTACAATAAAGGATCCAAGATTAAAGTAAATATTGCTTTAGTGAAAGGAAAAAAACAATTTGATAAACGCGAAACAACAAAAAAGCGTGAAACAGATCGTGAAATGCAAAGAACTTTGAAAAATTAAGAGACCCCATCACCAACACCTCACCCGCCTCAGTAGAGACACCCTCTCCTTATAAAGGAGAGGGATAGGTGGATGTAAAATTTTTACAAAAATTTTACATCGATATTTGGGACTGCAAGGCATAGACAAGAGGAATATGTGTTATTGATGCATGCCGAGTATTGACGTAATCTCGTAAAAATTCGTCTAAATGTTAATTGCAAAATTGACTTCAAACAAAAGTGTATCTCCATACTTCGGTATGGCTGACTTCTCTTTTGTTCCAGCACTCGCCTAACATAACTGGCCGGTCTGGTGTCTCCTCTATCGACTTCCGATATATAGAGTGAGGCATAATATTATCGGGATAGCTTCGATGACTGATCCAACATCGAAGCAAAACAAAGGAAATCGATTAAAAAATATTTCGTATACTTAATAGTTTTTTAATTTAAACAAATAAGTAAACTACGCATGTAGAATTCTTTACACATCCCTTTTGCACGCGAGTTCAATTCTCGCCAGTTCCACAGCAAATCAAAAAACCTTACAATGTAAGGTTTTTTGATTTAGTAGTAGTAGATTATTTATGTTCAGAAATCGTCGCTAAAAGTTTTTAACTTAAATACTTATCAATAAGTTCATAATTTCTATATACTCCAAGTATTGCGTTTTTCTTCTCCATCTCATCAGCATCTTCTTTTAACATTTGTAAGGCTTTTGATTTTTCACCAATACCAATATAAGCTTTAGCTAATCTTTCTTGATCAAAAGTAAAACCTTTTCTATTTTTTAAATCTTCCTGATATACTATGGCTTTTCTGTACATTTCATTAGCCTTATCTTTATTTCCTGCTTTTTCATAACATTCACCTGCTCTTTCTGCCTTAGCTCCTTCTCCCCAATCACTAGCTTCTTTCTCCCACATTTCTTTTGCTTTTGCAGTATCTCCTAATTTTTCATACGCTAGAGCAGCTCTTGAGTAACTTTTATTTGCACCAATGGCTTTTTCATTTAAGTCAACACATTTCTTAAACATTTCATTTGCTTTTTCGGTATTGCCTAGTTTAATATATTTATTTGCTACATCAAAATAATTTCCAGCATCTTTAGGTTCAGAACCAAGCTTGATTTGATTAATACTTTTCTCCCACATTTCTTTTGCTTTTGCAGTGTTACCTAAATCAGCATATTTCTCCGCTGCCAAACCAGCATGATAACCTGAACCTTGATCTGAAAGACTACTATGTTCATAGTCTTTTGCAATAAACTCTATGATTTTATTTGCTTCTTCAATTCTACCAAGTGATTGATATAGCTTTACCTTTTCATAATTTTGTAAAAGATTTGGAGAGTTAACAAGCGCTTCAGCCATTTCTTCTCTAACTGCTGTTATTTTACTTTTTAATTCTTCAACATTTAATTGAGGATGTTGTTTTAGATTTTCTAATTGAGCTAATCTATTTTTGTTTTTATCTTGATTTTCGCCTCCTATCTCTGTAATTTTCTCATTTATCTCCAATTCAATATTTTTTATTTCCTCATCTTTTTGAGTAATTTTTTCATCAATAGATGTAGTTACTTCTTGTAAACCATTCTCAGAACCGCCAATAGTGTCAACTTGTGTTTTTTGACTTTCCGTATTTTCAACTTCTGGAGTAATATTTTCTACTTTTTTATTGATAGCTTCAAGCTTAGCCTTGGCTAATTCAACAATATCTTCATTTCCACCCATAAGCTCAGTATCTTCAATAAATTGCCTTATCTCTTCCTGTTTTTCTTGTTTAGCTAAGTCTTGCTTTAATAAGTCTTTTTCACTATCCATAAAATTATTTATTATTTTATAATCCAAGAGATGTCCGAATCGCATCTACTTTTTTTGCTTCTAAATCTTTAATATATCCAAGTACAGCCTCTTGTCTTTCTTTCACGAGATTTGCTCGTTCCTGTCCAAGAACCTCAAGCTTTTTTATAGCTTCATTGTATATTTCTTCTATCTTTTCTATTTGTTCTTGTGTGGTCATATAACATTACTAATGTCTCACCTATTTTAACATACTTTAAATAAAGTACCATAAT
>CALQZZ010000023.1 GCA_943350065.1 Candidatus Nomurabacteria bacterium | reverse complement strand
TGATGAAATCCTTTGGCGAGTCGGTCTACATCCTGAAACACTCATTAAAAATATTCCGCAGAAAAAATTTCTTGAAATTTTTTCTGCTACACAAGAATTATTAAAAAAAGGAATTAATTTTGGTGGTGACTCAATGTCGGACTACCTGAATATTTATGGTCAAAAAGGATCCTTCCAGCTTCATCACGAAGCTTATCGCCGTACTGGCGAAAAATGTAGAAAAAAAGGGTGCAGTGGTGATATAATAAGGAAAATAGTAAACGGCAGAAGTGCGCACTTCTGTAATTATCATCAAATTAATTTATAAAAAAATGGATCATCTAAAAGAACTTATATTATTCTTCATCGTACTTTGGTTTGTGTGGTATTTATTGGTTGGACCAAATAAAGATAGTAACAAGCCATTCCTCAATCCTCCTGCCCCAATCTCCACTGGAGGAGCTTACGGACCTACAAACTAAATATTTAGCATTCTAAACATAGCTACACCAAAAGAAACTGAGACATTCAGTGACTCCTTTTTACCCTTCATTGGTATCTCGGCTATGACATCACATTTCTCTAATGTCTTTTTATCTATTCCTGTCACTTCATTTCCTACTAGGAAAACGTTTTTCTTTCCTATTTTTACTTTTTTATAATCAATAGATTTTTTATCTTGTTCGATAGCAATAATCTTAAAACCATCTCTTTTTAATTTAGCTATGACTGGGCAGACCATTTTTTTCTGTTCCCAAGGTATAAATTCCTCAGCTCCAAGTGCAGACTTTGCAATATCACTTCTCTTTTTACCGAATCTATCGAGTGGTGCCGGAGTATAGCCAGTAATATAAATCTTGTTTATACCTACTGCATCACTAGTACGAAACATCGCTCCGACATTCTCGGTACTACGTATATTATGTAAAATTAAAATATTCTCTTGATTTTTAGTCATATTTGATATATTATCACATATATCGTAATACATGCGACATTTGCGCTCGTAGCTCAGTCGGTAGAGCAGCTCCCTTTTAAGGAGACGGTCGAAGGTTCGATTCCTTCCGAGCGCACAGATTAAAAAAACTTTAGCAAAAACTCTTCCAATGCTATTTCTGCATCTATTCCCTCTCCGCGGGCTTTGGGTAGAATGTATGAGATTTGTGAAGTGAAATTTTTAAGTTCTGTTTCAGAAAATTTACCATAGCTCTTTTTCACGAGCATATCTTTGGCTTTCCAAAACAAAATACCGACAAGTTCTTCGAGACTTACACCCAAATCTACCGCTTGGCGATAATGGATCCAGAGATTCAGCTTATCTTTCACGCCGAAATCATTGGCGAGGATAAAATTATCATATTTTTCTTTTGCCATCTTTGGCAATTCATAGAAATTGATTTCAGCACGATTTTTTTTAAAAGCATCTAATACTGGCTTGTTTAATTTACCTGCCATAAATATAAAGCCATTCCCTGCTTCACTCATTTGGCTTAACTTGCTCAAAATATAATCTTTCATTTCTTCTCTTTCAAAAGCATTTTCAAAAAACACAGCGCATTTGGTAAAAAATAAACCCTGGGAAGACAAAAAGCTTTCCAGTTGAAAGGAATCAAAATCATTCTTAATGATGAAAAATTTTTCTACATCTTTAGGAATAGAACCAGCAAACTTATCATAAGCGAGACGCTTCTTTTTTGTATCATCCCCCGTAAAAAGGTAAATCATAATCTAAAGGTGAACGACATTTTTATATTTTAAATAAGGATCACCGTATTTTTTTTCTAAAATTTTTTCTTCTGTTTTAATAAAGGTCATCTTAGTAATAAAAAAAGAGATGAAAGAAAACAATATTACCCAAAAAGAATTTGTAATAATACCAAAACCTAAAAGTAGGATAAATATTCCCAAATGTGTAGGCATTCGAGAAAATTTATACGGTCCAACCATAAAATTTTTATAACTTATTTCCTCTTTCTTTAAGTTTCGAGAAGTTCTCTGTGCCCAGTGAATTAGTAAAGTAGAGATAGCTAACAAAATAAGACCTAGTGGTTGAATAGAATGAATATCAAAAGATTGAACTGGATATACAAAATCCAAAATAATACCGAACAAAAATGCAACAAAATAAAATGAGTAAGAATGAGCCAATACATTGTGAATACTTGTTTGATAAATAGAATTTACATCAAGCTTATGCTCTTTTTCTTTAATTCTTTCTTTGATTCTTTTGGCTAAATTCATATTGCTATTGTAGCATAAAATAGGTGAAATAAAACTACTTTACCTCCCCAAAATTGTCTCCTGATCCGTAGTGGACCTCAAGTGGTATATCGCATTTATAGTGCAAAAATGACCTTTCTAATACGCCCTGCATTGCAGATAGGATTATTTTTTCAGATTTTTCTAAGACACTTTCTTCTATTTCAAAGACGAGCTCATCGTGAATTTGCAAAACAAGACGAGCCTTATCTAGTAGACCAGCTTTAGCCAAATCTTCATTAGCAAAACGAATTGCCAACTTGATAATATCAGCTGTGGCTGTCCCTTGAATCGGTGCATTTGTCGCAGTGCGGAGCGCCATTGATTGTATAAAAGGAATACGAGAATTTATCATTGGAAACATTCTTCGGCGTCCAAAAAGTGTTTCAGTATAGCCATGCTCTTTAGCAAAAGTTTTTACTTCTTCCATATATTCTTGAATTCGAGAAAATTGTTTAAAATAATTATCATAAAAAGTTTGAGCTTCTTGTCTCGTACCTCCGAGGTTTTTACGAAGAGATGAGACTCCCATACCATAAATAATTCCAAAATTTATTACCTTTGCTTTGCGTCTCATTTCTTTGTCGACTTTTTCTATCGGCACACCAAAGACAAAAGATGCGACACCCGAGTGAATGTCCTCCCCTTCTTTAAAAATCTCAGTCATTTTATGATCACCAGAAAGCATAGCTGTGACACGTAGCTCAATCTGACTGTAATCAAAAGCGGTTAGCTTGTACCCTTTTTGTGCCACAAAACCACCACGGATTCTTTGCCCGAGATCGCTCTTGATTGGAAGATTTTGTAAATTTGGATCTTGAGAAGAAAATCTCCCAGTCGTCGTACCATTCTGAATAAACTTTGCATGGAGTCTACTATCTTCCCCCACCATTTGAGGAATCACATCTATATAAGTCGAAAGTAATTTTTGTAATTCACGATATTTCATAATCTCTGAAATAATAGGATTTTCTTCTTCCAACTCCTCTAATACAGAAATATTTGTAGAGTAAGAACCGCTCGCAGATTTTTTCTTTGGAGATTTTATTCCCATTTTTTCAAATAAAACTTCAGCCAATTGCTTCGGTGAATTAATATTAAACTCCATCTCAGCTATAGCGTAAATAGCTTTTGTGAGTTTATCTAGCTCTATATGATATTCAGCTGAAAGTTTTTTAAAATATTCTTGATCAATCAAAATACCAATATCTTGCATAGCTTTTACTATTGGAATGACAGGCTTTTCAATTTCTTCATAGACCAAAGTGAGGTTTTCCTTTTTTAATTTTTCAAAAATAAAATCTTTTGCTGTTTTAAAATCTTTCGTCTTAGAAAAGAGCAAGATATCATCAAGTGTAGGATTTGTGATTTCGGAATTTATCAGCCACAGTGCGACACTGGTTTCTTGTAATTCTGTTTCATCTACTACTTCTGTGCTTTTTTCTGTTTCATTATTTTTAAGATCTTTAGCAAATTCAGAAAGACCTGTCTCTTGTTCCCCTTTATTAAAAAAACTTTTTAATCTTCCAAACAAACTTCGAAATTCGAAATCAGCAAAAACCCTTTCAATTTTTGATAAATCTGCACTTTCCCAAAAAGTTTTTTCTGGAAGCTTGAAATCTATCGGCGCATCACGACGAATTGTCGCCAAGGTTTTTGAAAATATTGCTTCTTCTTCGTTGTCTTTGAGGAGCTGAATCATCCGAGCCTTAATACCCACTTTTTCCAATTCTTCTGGATTCTTTTTTAAGACCTTATATAAATTTTCTATGGTACCAAAATTCATTATCAAATCCGTCGCAGTTTTTTCTCCGACACCTTTGATACCAATAATATTATCAGAAGGATCACCACGTAAACCCTTATAGTCAGGAAGTAGAAGGGGTTTAAAATTAAATCGACTCACGACAGCATCTTCATCATATAAAATAGTATCTGTAATTCCTTTTTTCAAAGTATAGACTTGGACCTTTTTATCATCCACGAGTTGCATCGTGTCCATATCTCCAGAAGCGATAATTATTTTTACACTTTTATCTTTTTTATATTGCTCTGTAATCGTACCCAAAATATCATCAGCCTCGAAACCCGGAGCATCATAAATAGGAATATTAAATGCTTCAAAAATTTGTCGTGAGCTTTTTAACTGAGAAATAAGTGCATCATCAGATTTAGCTCTTCCTGCTTTGTATTCTTTATAAGCTTCATGGCGAAAAGTTTTTTGTGGAAGATCATAACAAGCTACAATATAGTCTGGCTTTAAATCAGAAATGATTTTCATAATCATATTCGCCATACCATATAGTGCCCCTGTCGGCTCACCAGTACTAGATACGAAGTCCGGCAAAGCATGATAGGCGCGATGAATAATCGCGTGAGAGTCCAGTAATACTAGAGTTTTTGAATTTTCCTTTGCCATTGAAGCAATTATAGCATTTTATCTTTATTTTATTTCAAAACTTCGATAGCCTTCTTTAGTATGAGAGATTTTTATTTTATGATGTTTTTTAGGTAGAGATTTTGGTACATTTTCTGGCCATTCGATAAAGATTAAATTTTCTGGATTAGCAATTATTTCTGCCCAGCCTAGATTTTCTAAATCTTTTTCATTTTTCAAACGATAAGCATCTATATGTATAAGGTTTTTATGTTGTTTATTTTTTATTAAATATTTCTTCATGATCACAAAAGTCGGACTATTTACTTTTCTTTTTATTCCGAGATGTTTTCCCAGTGATTGAGTAAAAGCAGTCTTCCCTGCACCCAGATTACCATATAGGGCCACGACTGTAGCTTGTTTTGGAAAAGACAAAATCTGCCCTAAAAAATCTTTAGCAATTTTTTCTGTCTCTTCTGTGCTTTTTGAAATAATCTTTTTCATATATTTTTCATTTTAGCATAAAAAAAATACCCCTGGGTGTTACCAGGGGTATGTATTAATTACGATGCACATAGTGGATACTACCACTATTATTTTGATTTCGAGAATTTCCCCCACGACAAACTGATCGTGATTGATTATGATCAAAATGATCTAGGCAATTATTATTACCATCAAAACCGAATTCAAGACGTATTCCTCTTTGTCTATTATGTCTATAACGATATTCAAGGACTTCATTATTTGAATCTTCTGTAGTATGAAGAGGTCCCCTCCATATATAAGTCGTTCCCATACTTTTTACTCTTTGTCCTCCGTAATTATTTTCATCATAATTCTGTTGATTTTTATTTCTAGAATCAACATAAATAGTGTCGTGAATAAAATTTTGATTATTATAACCAGAATTATTCAAGGTCACTTGGTCTGACTCCGAAACAGGAATAGGAGCAACAGGTCGAGCTGGTTTATTTACACTCTTCTTGCGAAGAAAATAAAACGGATTACAGCACCAACCAGAAATGATTGCTGCGTCATTCAGTTGTCCTGGATAGTCCTCGTATTCACCGTACATCATTTTCATGATGACAAATACTGCAGTTTCACCGGGCTTACTGTTTCTGTGAAGAATAAAATGAGCATTTCCATTACCATCCACTCCAGCCATATTTATATCACTTCCATTAAAAAAAATAGGAGCCATATAAGTAGCCGAATCACGATAATAACGAAGGTCATCCTGGTTTAAGTTTTTTGTCCAGAAAATTCTGGCTGGTGATAATCTTCTCTGATAAGCATTTCCTATCAATGCCATTTTCAAGTTTTCCAAATCAATGGAATCCTGATACTGATTCAACACTTCTTCAAGTGTACGAGAACTAAGGTCGTCTTTGTGCTTAAGCACAGGATACAGTTTTACATTTGTTGTTGCACTTGTTAAAAGTACAACAATTACTAAAAGAATTACATTTTTCATGATACATATTTGTTTTAAAAGTTATCAAAAATACCAATAAATTTGGGACAATTGATAACTTTTAAAACCTTTTTTCAACGAACGTATTACCTATAAAGTATAGCATATTAGGATTAAAAAGTCAAGCTAAAAAATAGGCCAAAAAGGCTTTCATTTTAAGCCTTAAATACTGTATACTATAGCTATATGACATCATTCAATGAAGATAAACCAAAAAAGCAATTAGACGAAATTCACAAAGCGGAGGAGGAAGAATTGGTCCAAATGCTAGCAGAATCAAAATACAATATCCCATATGTAAATTTGGCTGGTCTTGCTATCGACAATGAATCACTTCGTTATATCTCTGAGGCTGACTCTCGCAAACTAAACGTAGGTCCTTTTAAATTGGCTGGTAAAAATATTTCTATAGCCCTTCGCTCCCCTGACCCAGATTTGATGACAAATTTAGAGAATGATATGAAGGGTAAAAATCTTGTACCGACTTTTTACATGGCTTCAATGGGAAGTTTAAATAAAATTTGGAATAGATACACAGAACTCTCAATGGCTGAAAGCTCCAAAGTCGGAGGATTAGATATTTCTGGTGAAGTTCTCATGGAGACAGCTGGAAAAATAAAAATGATGCAAGACGTCGAGAAATTAATTACCGAAGCATTGACCAACGGACAAACACATAAAATTTCTAGAATCTTGGAAATTATTTTAGCTGGTGCTATTTCTATTAAAGCATCTGACATACATATGGAAGCCGAAGAAGCCCGTGCTAGACTTCGATTTCGTCTGGACGGTGTCTTACAAGATGTCATGTTTTTTGGGCTCGACATTTACCGTTTATTAAATTCTAGATTAAAACTTCTTTCTGGAATGAAGCTCACAAATAAGACAGCTCAAGACGGTAGATTTTCTATTATGATTGGTGGTGAAGAAATTAGTATTCGTAATTCAATGATTCCAGGTGCCTACGGTGAATCTATTGTTATGCGTATTTTGGATCCAAAATCTATTCAAGTAAATCTAGAAGATATGGGAATTGATCCTTTCCTCTTTGGAATTATTCAAGCTGAAATAGCCAAACCAAATGGAATGATTTTAGTCACTGGACCGACTGGTTCCGGTAAGACTACTACTCTTTATGCTTTCCTGCGTAAAATTTATTCTTCTGAAATAAAGATTATTACAATCGAAGACCCAATCGAATACCACCTAGCTGGTATTACTCAAACACAGACTGACTCACTAAAAGGTTATACTTTCCTAGAAGGACTTCGCTCTGCACTCCGACAAGATCCAGATGTGGTGATGGTGGGAGAAATCCGTGATGCTGAAACTGCAAAAATCGCAGTCGAATCAGCACTCACTGGTCACCTTGTTTTTTCTACCCTCCACACAAACAATGCAGCCGGTGTCATCCCCCGTCTCATCGACCTTGAAGTGAATCCAAAAATTCTTGTCTCTGCTTTATCACTCTCTATTGCTCAGCGTCTCGTCCGTAAACTTTGTAAAGAATGCAAACAAGAAATAGCTCCGACAGAAGAAGAAACAAAAACAATTAAAATGATTTTAGAAGGGGCTGTAGCCGAAGGAAAAGATTTGAAGAAATATAATGTAGATATAAACGCGCCAATAAAATTATTTAAGGCTGTCGGCTGTGAGAAATGTAATATGACTGGATACAAAGGACGTATGGGAATCTTTGAAGCTATTAAAACAGATGAGGCTATTGAAAAAATAATGCCAAATAATCCTTCAGAAAGAGAAATTAAAAAGATTGCATCAACTCAAGGAATACTCTCAATGCGCCAAGATGGTATCATAAAAATATTCACTGGTGTGACATCATACGATGAAGTAAAAAGTGTCGTAGACTTTATGGAAGAATAGAGATATTCACCTTTCAGTCTTGGTTTACCAAGACAGCTTCCCTTCGCAGGGAAGCAAACTGCTAACAAAGTATAATGGTATCAGCATTTCTCCTCCCCTGCGAAGGGGAGGTGTTTTTGTAATCAAAAACGGAGGGGTGTACAATAATTACATGTACAACATCTTCAACAAATCAAAATTCTTATCACGCAGGAAAGATTTACGGAAAGACACAACTCTACAAGAGTATAAACTGTGGTATTTTTTAAAAGGAAAAAACCTAGGAGTAAAATTTAGAAGGCAACACGGCATCGGTCCATATATTGCAGATTTTTATTGTAAAGAAAAAAATTTAATTATCGAACTTGATGGTTCACAACACCAAGAAAATAAAGAATATGATAGAGAAAGAGATAATTATATAAAAACTCTAGGAATTAAAGTGCTCCGATTTTGGAATAACGAAGTCGATACAAATATCGAAGGAGTGTTGATGAAGATTAAAGAAGAAATATTATGAAATTAATTCAACCCACAATTTATCAATATCTTTTGTTTCATTCCAAATTTTAATAATTTTTTCTCTAAGTTCTTGGTGTTGAGGATATCCAATATCTTTTTTATTTTCAGGAAATAAATCTTTACATTCTATATTAAGCAAAACAGTAAGAGATTCTTTTATATCATTATATTTTTGTTTTCCAAGTTTTTCTTCCCAAATTACTCCAAATTTATACCAGGTATAAAGATGCCAGTATTCATGCATTGCGATACTTTAAGTTGAATTATAAGTAGG
>CALQZZ010000022.1 GCA_943350065.1 Candidatus Nomurabacteria bacterium | reverse complement strand
GAAGCAGACTCTTTTTACTTTGACAGGTCTTGGTATTATGTATTTTGCCTATCTTATTTATAAAAAGGAAAAGATTGATATAGAAAACGTAAAATCAGCAAACTTTGAAACTTCTTCTGAAGATGAAGATTTTACTCAAAATAATTCTAAGCCAAGAATTTAATAAATGATAAAAAAATTTTTTAATCAAAAACAGAATCCATACACAATCCTGATTATTTTTGGAGTTTTTTTCTTTGGTATTTTTATTGGTCATAGAAATTTACCAGAAGTAGATCGAGTAGATGTAAATAATAAAAATATCCAAGTAAATACAAAAGCAGATTTTGCACCTTTTTGGAAAGTCTGGAATACTATCAATGAAAAATATCCTGATGCAAATAAAGTTTCTGATCAAGATAAAGTCTATGGTGCGATAAAAGGATTGACTGATTCACTAGGTGATCCGTATAGTACTTTTTTCAATCCAACTGAGGCAAAGATATTTGAAGATGATATCGCTGGAACATTTTCTGGTGTTGGAATGGAAGTAGGAATAAAAAATAAAATATTGACTGTTATTGCACCACTCAAAGACACTCCAGCTTACAAAGCAGGAATCAAAGCTGGTGATAAGATTTTAAAAATAGATAAAAAAATAACTACTGACCTCACTATCGAACAAGCTATCAAGTTGATTCGTGGAGAAAAAGGTACTACTGTCAGTGTCACCATCTTTCGTGATGGTGAAAAAGAACCAAGAGAAATAAAAATAATACGTGATATTATCAATACTCCGACGATAGAGACAAATCTCCGTAAAGATGGAATATTTGTTATTACCTTATATAGTTTTTCGGCAAATTCTTCTAATCTTTTCCGTGATGCTTTGAAAAAATTCGCTGATTCAGGAAGTTATAAATTGGTTTTTGATTTACGAGGTAATCCTGGCGGATACTTGGATTCTGCGATAGATATGGCGAGTTTCTTTTTGCCCTCTAGTGAAAAGGTTGTAACTGAAGACTATGGCGGAAGTAAAGAACCAAATATTTACATGAGTAAAGGTTTTAATGCTTTTAATGATAAATTGAGATTTGTGGTCTTGATCGATAGTGGCTCTGCTTCTGCTTCTGAAATTTTTGCAGGTGCAATGCAAGATAACAATAGAGCAAAATTGGTAGGGGAGCAGAGTTATGGAAAAGGTTCTGTGCAAGAAGTAGTAGATATTACACCTGATACAATTTTAAAGGTTACGATAGCTAAATGGCTGACACCAAAAGGAACTTCAATATCACTCAAAGGTCTTAATCCAGATTTTATTGTACCGATGACCAGTAAAGATATTTTAGATAAAAAAGATCCACAAATGAACAAAGCGGTTGATTTATTAAATAATTGGACACCTATACAGGTAGCAAATAAAGAATAATAAATATATGAAAGTAATTTTTTTAAAAGATGTACCAAGAGTCGGTCGCAGAAACGATGTCAAAGATGTAAATGATGGCTATGCTAGTAATTTTCTATTTCCAAAAAAATTGGCTGCCCCAGCTACACCTCAATCCTTAGCTCAATTAGAAGCAAAGAAAAATGCTGTATTATTGGACAATAAAGTTCAAGAAGAATTGATATTAAAGAGTTTAGCTGAATTGAAAGACAAAGTTGTAAATATTTCTGGTAAAGCCAATGAAAAAGGACATCTATTTTCTTCAATTCACAAAAAAGAAATTATTGAAGCTTTAAAGACAAATCATAAAGCAGAAATTTTAGAAGATTTTATAATTCTCGAAAAACCAATAAAGGAGGTAGGGGAGTTTGAAATTCCTGTAGAAATAAAACATCACAAGTCTAGTTTTAAGTTAATTATCACTAAAGTGTAATTTTGACAAATATGTTTAAAGTGTGCTAAACTATGAGAAGTTTAGTTTTTCACAATTTAATTTTTAAAATCTTAATCAATGAATAAAGAAGAGGTAAAAAAGATGGCAACAGTTATCTTTTGTAGTAATTCAAAGAAGTACTTTCAAAGTATTGTTAATTATTTGGAATATAAAAATTTTCCATTTAAAATTATTACAACAAATAATTCAGACGATGCGTTGTATGCAGTGCCAGAGAAAAATGAAAAATGTATTTTACTAACAGAAGCATTGATTCCTGGAAAAATATCTGTAAAAAGGGGAACAGATAGAGTTTTAAATTTAGCTAAAAATGCTAAATTAAAAAACAATAATTGTTTTTTAATACTTTACACTGTAGCCCCAGGATTGATTGAAATAAATGAAGCTCATTTGTTTGACAATATTTTCGATATAAAATCGAAAGATTCATGTAATATTGTAAAACAAAAGTTTTTAGAATTTGCTCAGCAAATAAAATAAAACAAAAAGTCCCGAAATTAATCGGGACTTTTTGTTTTGTATTTTATTTAGATAACGTTCACTACTTTCTTTACTGCAGTTTTTCCGTTGAAAGAAGTTTTGCGTCGTGTGCTGAATTTTACCGTACCATCTTTGAGTGCGAATAGGGTATGATCTTTTCCTGTAGAGACATTTGTACCAGCTAAGATTACTGTACCTCTCTGACGGATGATGATAGAACCAGCTTGAGCTTTTTCACCATCATAAAGCTTCGTACCTAAGTACTGTGGATTTGAGTCTTTTAAGTTGGAGGCTGTTCCGCCGGCTTTTCTATGTGCCATATATTTATATTACTTTATTTTTATTAAAAACCTTATATAATTAAGATACGTAGAGTATAAACCATCCTATGGAAAAAATCAAGTATTTTATTGAGGAGAAAATATTAAGTGAAAAGGGAAAAGATGTCCTGATTATTTTAATTGTCATTTTGGTAGGGTTGGGTTCATTTATGCTAGGTAGACTATCAATACAAGGTCAAAATAGCCAATTTAAGGTCGAAAATAGCTCAAATCAGGCAAATACTCTAAATGGTCTAGAAAATGCTCAAAATAGCCAAAATGAGCCAAATATAGCTCAAAAAAGCACTTCAAATACAGTTATAAATAATTCTAATAAATCTGGAAACTTTTTTGCATCTAATAAAGGGAAGAAGTATTATCCAGTCGGTTGTTCTGCTGGTAAGACTATCAAGGAATCAAATAAAATATATTTTAGCACAGGGGAAGAGGCTCAAAATGCTGGTTATGAGCTTTCTAGTAGCTGTCATTAGAATAGGTAATACGTCGCACAATATATCTTTTGGGTATGGTACCTATATAAAAGATAAGGATAATAAAGCTTGATAAATTAGTCCTTCTGATATACTATTCAATTAAACAAAGTTCTAATTAATTAAATATTATATTATGAAAAGAAACAATCAATGTGAAAGAGATGCTAAAATGGCAGCGGATGAGTTAAGAAATAAATTTAACCTAAAAAATAATTCTAATTCTAATCCTATTGGTATTATTTTAGGTACCGGTTGGGGTGGTAAATTAAGTTTAAATAATTCTTCTACTCCTGTCCCCTTCAAAGATGTTTGCGGATTAAAACATCTAACAACTGGCCCTGAAGGTCATAAAAGAGAATTTCAACATGGATTTGTTGAAGATAAAGAAGTTATCATTTTAAATGGAAGGATTCATTTGAATGAAAATCCAACCGATTCAAATATTCCTAAATGGGTAAGATTGCAAGTAGAAATTTTAATGCAGTTAGGAGTAAAAAAATTAATTATCACTTGTGCAGCAGGAGCATTACCTGAAAGTGGTTTTGAAACTGGAGAATTAGCTGTTATTGATAGTTTTATGAGTTTGTTAGGTCCACCTATGCCTTTGTTTGCAGGTGAATTTATTTCTCCTGAAGATATTTTGTCTGAAGAGTTGATACAAATTGCTTTAAAACAAAATATTGTATATGGTCCAATAAAAAAAGCCTGTTATGCAATGTTGCTCGGTCCTGATTTTGAAGGTCGTAAAAAAGACAAACAAGCATTAAGAATGCTCGGAGCTGATATTGTAGGTATGAGTGTTAGACCAGAAACATGTATCGCTGCTCTGTATCCAGACACACAGGTATTAGCTGTAGCTTTCATTTCAAATGATTCAGTTGAAACTCATTCACACGAAGAAAATATCAAAAGAGCAAATCAGTCATCTGAAAAGCTTGGTGTTTTTTTAGAAAATATAATAAAAGAAATATAAAACAAAGAAGTCCGAAAGGGCTTCTTTTAATTTTTATATTCAGTTATTTTACACATTTCTATTTCTACCTTATCAGCCTTGCGAAGCTTTTTTATTTTTTTTGGAAGAATATCATAATGTTTTATTTTATCTAATTCCCTATCGATTATCCATAAATCATCTTCACTATTTTGCCAATTTATTTTTAATTTATTTAAATCTAAAACATCTGAATATTTACGGAGAGTTTTTGTACCGTCATCTAAAAAATATTCATGGAAATAGGACATTACAAGTTCACGAATGTTTTTATAAATTGGTTCACGATATCGTAAAATTCCATGATTTGTTTTTGATAAAGCACCCCAATAGCCATTTTCTTTGAATGGAGCTATAACATGATCACTGTCATAGTTTTTTGTATCTTTTGTAGACTGAAGATACAAAAGTAATGGTTTATGACCATGCAAAGACAATATATAAGCACCAAGTAATGCTCCTTCAAAACAATGAGCATTCCATTTATGTAAGGTTTCAAGTGGTGATTTGATAGTATCAATACCATTTTTTTCAAAATTAAAAGGAATCGAATTCAAAAAATCTTGTATTTTTTCTGGTGTATTTAATTTTTTAAATAGAATTAACTCTTTCTTTGTAAAAATCATTTTTAGTGTAATGGTATTGTTAGATTTTGTCCTGCAGTGGTAAATACTGTGGGTTGACCATCATGGATACGTTGCATGTTATCTAAAAATGCATGCCAAAAATATGAAACTGGATTTTGTAGATAGTGTTGCCAAAAACTTATTAGAGATGTTTGAATTTGGTGATAAGTATTTATAACTTGATCATTTATAAAGATTGCCTGTAGGTCTACATTAAAATATTCTCTTAAAATAACAAAAATAAAAATAGCTAATATGATTGCACCGAGTATACTGACTGCACCATTTTGATATTTTTTTTTCATTAAATTTATATTTAGATAATACTATGAAACATAGTAGCAAACCAGTTGAAAATTCCTGTGAGAGTAAGACCAAAGTAATGCATCAAAAATACTATGACTACGATAAATATTATTAATTGAAGGAAACCACCTTGTTTATTTTTCATATATCTTTATTTTACCATATTTATTAAAAACAAGGCAAATTATTTCTTATAAGGAGGTAGATAATACATTGGATCTAAATAAGCATTGATGGCTGAGATTGGTTGAGTTAAAGATTTTCCAGGGCAAGATTTACTAGGCAGAGTTTTCATATTTACAGCATCTTTAGCATAGACTGATAAATGCAAATGTGGACCCGTAGAATAGCCCGTATTACCACTGTAGCCGACTATTTCACCTCGAGTGACTCTTTGACCGACACTAACCTTAATTAAAGAAAGGTGACCGTAAGTACTAGCCAAACCATTATCATATTTTATGAGTATTAATTTTCCAAAAGAAACTCCTCGACATTGTAAATCAGTATCATTAGTACCAGCGATTATACCATCAGCCATAGCTTTGACTGGTGTACCGACTGGTGCACGAAAATCTGTGCCATTATGTGTACCATTTGCATATAATCGCTTCCCTGCTTCAGTTTTACCAAAAAGTTGTGTTACATAAATATAATCTAGTGGCCAAGATAGAACTCCTTGTCCTGGAAGTTTATTTGGATCTAAAATAAACTTTAATTGTGATTCATAGTTATGTATCTCAGCTTCAAAAGCATCTTTTTTAGCTAACCTGTCTTTCAAAAGTTTTTGATAATTTGCTTCATTATTTTTGGTTTCAGATAATAATTTATTTTTTTCTTTTGTGTTTTGATCAACTATTTTTTTCTGGTCAGCAAGTTTTGCTTTTAAGGCGACTAATTCATTGCGTGCATTAGTCGTTACTTTTTTTGTGTCTTCTAAATCACCTTTTACTTTTTTTAATTCAGTTATCTTCGCTCTAATCTTTTGTTGAACTGAACTTATATTATCGATATCATTCCAAATTTTTGTAAAATCAGTCTCTGATAAAATTATTTCTAAATTTGAATTCAATTCAAATTCATTTACCTTTTTTAATTCTAATTTAATTGAATTTGTATTATTTGAAATAGAACTTTGTTTGTCATTTATTTGTGAACTTAAATTACTTATTTTATTGTTTGTATTTTCAATTTTTTTATTAGTTAAAGAAATATTAGCTGTTAATTCTTTTCTAGTTAAGTCTAGTTGCTTTAAAGATGTATTTAAAGAACTCTTTTGTTGACCAAGATCATTTAATTGAGAATTGTAAGAAGCAATTTCTTTTTCCAAATTAGCAATGTCATTATTTCTTTGATTTATTTGATTTTGTAGACTTTCTACTGTTTGAGCATGTATTGCAGGAGGATAATTGAATAGAAAAAAACCTAAAACGACAAAGCTGAATATTAAATTATAAAGCTTTTTGTAATCTAGATATTGTTTCATTTTTTCCTAAAATTTCAGCAATAATAAAAGGATCTGGTGATTTATCCATTCCTGAAAGAGCAAAACGAACTGGATGCAATAATTCTCCACGACTAGGTAATAAATCTGCTATCTTCATTAAGACTTCCTTTACATTTTCTTTTGTGAAATTACTTTCTAATATTTCTTGCAAAGCTAATATAGTATTATTTATATTTTCGTTTTTTTGTTCTACCGTAGAGGTTTTATATAATAATTTTGTTTTATCATATTCTGGTTGTGAAAAAATGAAATTATACTCCCCTGTTTCAAAATTCTCTTTAATTTGACCAAAATGAGTAATTCTTTCAATTAAAATATTTAACATATTTTCAATTTTTTCTTTTGAATAATTTGGAAGACTTTTTATGTTTTCTGGAATAAATTCAAAAATATATTCTAACTGTTTTTCTTTTGGTAATAATTTTATATGTTCTTTATTGAACCATTCTAATTTTTCAGGATTAAATATTGCACCTGGTTTCTGCATTCTTTCTAAAGAAAAAGCATTAATTAATTTTTTTAATGTATAGATTTCCTTTTCTCCTCCTGGGTTCCAGCCTAAAAAAGCCATAAAGTTTAGTAATCCTTCTGGTAAATAACCTTCATCTTTATATTCAAGTGATGGGCGAACCAATGGGTCACGTTTTGAAAGCTTAGCTCTTTCTTCGTTTAAAATGACTGAACCATGGGCGTAAATAGGTCGTGGAGCACCAATGGCTTCTTGAATAAGAATTTGTCTTGGTGTATTTGAGACATGCTCTTGTCCTCGAATAATATGGGTGATATTCATTTCGAAATCATCCACAACAACAGTGAAGTGATAAAGAGGGCTTTCAATATTACGAGCAATAATAAAGTCACCAAGCTCTGTAGTATTGAAAGATAGATCTCCTAAAACTTCATCGTGAAAAGTGACAATCTTATTTGGGTTTCTAAAACGAATAACTTCACTTCTTTGACCCTCTTCTTTTATTTCTTCTTTTGAAATATAAATTTTATCTTCTTCTAAGAGTTTATGTAAATATTTTTTGTAAATTTCTGTGCGTTCTGACTGACGAAAAAATTCATCATATTCTAAACCAAGCCATTTGAAGACATTTATAAAATAATCCTCGTATTCTTTTTTAGATCTAGCTGGATCAGTATCTTCGCAACGTAAAATAAATTTACCATTATGTTTTCTCGCATAAAGATAATTATAAAGAGCAGATCGAATACCTCCAACATGGAATTTACCAGTAGGACTCGGCGCGAATCTAGTTATGACTTTTTGTTCTGACATTTAGATAATATAACATTTTTTGTTATATTTTAAAAGTTTTTATTTTTCATGTTTCAAAGCAATATCAACAATAGCTTGAGCTATTTTACCAGCAGCGTCTGTCTTGTTGAAAGTCCTAGCACTTTCTGCCATTCTCACCCATGTAATTTTATCGCTAGTGATTCTTTCTATTTCAGCCATTAGAATATTTGCAGTCATATTCATCTCTTCTATTACACTACAGGCTCCAGCACGAGCATAATTGAAAGCATTTTTCTTTTGGTGATCCATATTTGTGTTTGTAATTGGAATCAAGATCGATGGAATGCCCCAAGTCGCTATTTCAAATAATCCTGAACCAGCACGTGTGACTATAATAGAAGCTACACCAGCAGATGTTTTCATTTGTAAATTATTTAAGAAAGCTACTTTTTGATATCGAGATTTATTTGGATTATTTGCTAGAATAACTTCTGATCGATCATCTACCATTTTGAAATTTCGTACCCCTGTCTGATGGATAACTTGAAAATTTTCTACGAGTCTAGGTAATGCATCCAAAATGACATTATTAATGAGTTCTGCTCCTTGTGAACCACCCAATATAACAAGTACAGGTATGTTTGATTCAAGTTTCCAATACTGAAGAGCTTCATCTCTAGAAGTTGTCTGTTGTATTTCTTGGCGAATTGGTTGACCTGTCCAAGCTGTTTTTTCTTTTGGAAAATAAAGACCTGCTTCTTGAAAAGATATTGCTATTTTTTCTGCAAATTTTCCTGCCCAGAGATTTACTCGTCCTGGAGCAGAATCTGATTCATGTATAACAACAGGAATCCGTAAAATTCTCGCTGCGACGAGTGTAGGAAAAGAGGCGTAGCCACCTTTACCAAAAACTACAT